>CAYZMD010000024.1:0-15085 GCA_964479425.1 uncultured Methanosarcinales archaeon
TAGGATACATATCCATAACTTTAGCCCACGATAAATTTCCGCAACTCATACAATTAAAATATGGACCAAACTTTCCTTTTTTTAAATCTAAATAATCTCCGCATGCGCATTTTAAATCAGGAAATATAGCTTGTTTATGCTTAATACAGACAGGAATGCCTTGCTCATTTGTAGTTGTTGCTTGATTTTGACAAAAAGGACAAACATCTTTTTTACTCATACCATATATTTTTTTTCTCATTTTATTTCCCTTTAATTTTGAATACCATTGGTACACAAATAATTAACATAATTACTCCTTCCCAAAATAATGCTGTAGTAATTGAAAACACATCAGCAATATATCCAATTAGTGGGCTTATTATAATTATAAACATACTCATTAAGAATCCTCCTAATGATAATACTGTTGCTCTATGGTGTGATTCTACATGTCTATTTATGTAATCTTTTATTACTGGCGACGTAAATCCCCAAATCATTTCATTGAGAAGAAATAACAATATACCAAAAACCCGACCATATAATCCTAATATAATTAGATGTATTCCATTAAGTACGGCAATTGATAATAATGACCATTTTTCGCCTAGTTTTTCTTCTATCTTATGTGCAAAATATGCTGTTATTGCAGATGACATAAGAGTTACTGCAAATATTATACCAAAATAACCAAGATCTATTTTTGCTAAAATAAAATATGGTTGACTAAATTTATGACTTATTACTAATGCCGCAGTTACTGCCGCTGAAAACAAAGTAAGCCATTTAACTTTTGGATGATTCCATACAAATTTTGTTGCTTCAATTAAATGTTTAAAATATTTTTTATCTTTATCTTTCTTATGATGTTTTGGTTCATGAAAACTAAGCGCAATAAATACTGAAATAACATATCCTCCAAAAGTTAACCAGATAGGTATTAAAAAATTAATTTTAGCAAAACTTCCTCCAATTAATGCACCAACAGACATTGCAATCATACTGATTCCAAAAGCTTTTCCTTCAATTTTTTTGTACTTATGTTCTTGTTTTATATCTTTTAATGAATCATATAAAAAAGCAGAATCAGCCCCGCTTTGAAATGCTAAACTTACCCCCATGAATACATAACCAAAAGCAAAAGGCGTAAAGCTATGTCCAAATAAATAAAATAGCATTGATGCAACTCTCGCAGCAGCACCAATCACAAGCGAATTCCCTCTCCCAAAGAAATCTGCAAAAATTCCACTTGGAACTTCAAAAACAATCTGTGTTATTGCAGCTACAATAGAAAGCATAAAAATTTGTGTAAATGACAATTGTTTGCTTAAGAAAAAAAGTACATAGATAGGTACCCAAGCTGTGAATTTCATAAAAAAACTATACAGGTAATATTTTTTTATATTTGAGTTCATCATTTCTCTTTTTTTGAGTTGATATATAAACTTTATGACAATCTAAATAACAAAGTATATAACGTATTACTTAATTTTTTCTTTTATGGATAAAGTTGATAAATTTATTAAAGATCCCAAAAAATCTTTGTTTAAACTAGCATGGCCTGTAATGATTGCTATGCTTGTTCAATCTTTATACAATGTAGTTGATACAGCATTTATTGGAAGACTAGGAACAGAAGCAATTGCTGCGTTAACTTTTGCATTTCCTATATTCTTCTTGTTAATGGCTATCAATCAGGGTGTTGGTGTTGGTACAACAAGTTTGATTGCACGACGATTTGGTGCAAAACAATATGATGCTGCAGAGAATAGTGCTTGGCATGGTCTTTTTTTAAGTATAGTTTTTGCATTCATTATTTTTCTTGCTTGGCCTTTCTTAAAACCAATATTTGCTCTTATGGGCGCTAGTAGTAGTGTTCTTGAATTATCTGTTTCATATATGTCTATTATTATAGCGGGAGTCTTTTTTCTATTTCCAGCGTCAATCTTTACGAATATATTTATGGGACAAGGTGATATGAAAACTGCTATGAAAATTCAGATTGGCTCTTTACTTATCAATATTATATTAGACCCAATATTTATTTATACTCTTGGAATGGGAGTAAAGGGAGCTGCTATTGCAACAGTAATTTCATTTCTGTTTTCATTATTACTCTCAATTTATTTAATAAGAACAAAATCCAAAATTAAAATGTCTTGGGACTTTTTTGAGTTTCATTGGCGAAAGGTAAAGGATATTTTGATTGTAGGGTTTCCTGCTACATTAATGATGCTTTTAATGTCAGTATATATTGCATTTATTAACAAATTCATGGCACATTATGGTGTTAATTATGTTGCAGCTTTTGGCCTTACTTCAAGAATTCATAGTATTGCATTAATTCCAATCATTGCATTTTCTGTATCAGTTATGACTTTAGTTGGAATGTTTTATGGTGCAAACAGGCATGATCTTGTCAGAAAAGTAATTTTTTATGCTTTAAAATTAACATTAATTTTTACAACACTTATTGGTATTTTCTTCTTTGCATTTCCCAAATTTATATTTGTGATTTTTACAAGTAATCAAACTTTATTAAATTTAGCGTCTGCTTATTTAAGAGTAGAAGTCTTTGCATTCCCTTTTATGTCTATAGGAATGACTATTAGCAGATCATTACAAGGAATGGGTCTTGGTTTGCCTAGTTTAGTTATAACAATTGTAAGAATTTTATTTGTTGCAATTCCTTTATCATATTTTTTTGTTTTTGTACTTGGCTATAGTTATCTTTGGGTGGCTGTTTCTTCAATTATTAGTGGTATGGCTGCTAGTATCATAGCTTTTATTTGGCTTTTTACAAAGTTGGAATAGAAACAATTAAATATTAAAAATTATAAAATTCATCTATGATATCAATAACTAATATGATTACAACAATCAGGCCGTTATTAGGCTTTATCTTGGGCGTAGTTATCTATTCATTTTTTATTTTCAAGTTTTATAGATTTTTAGCAAAAAAAGATTTATTCAAATTAGATCTAAAACAATATAAAAAATTCAAAGATGCAGCTTCTAAAAAAGGCATGGCAATTTTATTTTATATCTTTGAACATATTTTTTTATTACCTATATTAATTTTCTTTTGGTTTGCATTATTGTCTATGTTTTTATCATTTTTGGCAACAAATCAACCAATACAAAATATAATGATGGTTAGTATTAGTTTAGTTGCGGCAGTTAGAATAACCTCATATTACTCTGAAGATTTAAGTCGAGATTTAGCAAAAATGCTACCTTTTGCATTACTGGGTGTATTTTTAACAGAAGTTAAATTATTTAGTCTAGGAGCAAGTTTCGCATTCTTAAAGAATTTTGCAACAATTAGTGATACTTTAATCTATTATCTCTTGTTTGTTATCATATTAGAATTTGTATTAAGAGCCCTGCATTGGGTTTATCATTTTTTAACAGATTAATTTTTTCTTCTTTTTTATAAATTCAAATAAAAATAAAAAAATTAAATTTTCATCCACCAAAATCCAATTACTAGTGCTGCTTGCGCCCACATACTAACGTTTGTTAAATATCCAGATATATTTAAGATATACATTAAAGCAATAGCAAATATTAATCTTCCAAATGCTCCGCTTTCTTTGTGACAATCATTAGTGTTACACATCTTTTTCCAGTCAGTTTTATCCATTTTTTTACCGATAGATTTACCTATCTGATCCCAAGATTGAACTTTTTTCTTTGCTCTTTTTTTTGCTACCATATTTTACACCTCTATTTATCAATTACTTGACATACTGGACAATACATTATCATACCAGATATTATTAGTACAACAGCTGAAATCCAAATAATCCAATCATGTACTGTGCCAGGATTGTAAAATGCTAGAACTAATAAAATTCCTATTGTAACTCTAAAAGTCATTTCTCCTTTTGTTAAATTTTTCATAAAAGCACCTCTTTATGTGTTTTTTAATATTCCCATATAAAAATGTTTTGAAATAAATAAAAAAAGAAAGATGATTATACATTTTTGCATTTATTTCAATTGCAATGATAGCAATAGTGTATTTATCTTTAGTTAAGACAATAAATGCATTATATGTGACAAAGAAATTTTAATTTTTTAATTTCTTTTAAAAAAAGCAACATTTCTCTTCTGTTTTTGCATAATATTTATAAGCAAATAACCTCGAAAAGCAATCATGGGGGGAAAGAATAATAAAAAGCAGATTAGACCATATGTTTATCTGCAAGGTGAAGATGGTTTAGAGGTAGTTTTATCTGAAAACGACATGGTTAATGTTATGCTTTCATCTAGCGAGGATTTTATAAAACGAGCACCAGAAATTGTTCCTGGAGATAATATCATTGTTGAGAAGGTTATAATAGACCTAAACTTTGACGATCTTGAAAAAATAATTCTACAAAGTTCTGAAAGATATGCAAGAGCAAAAAACACTTATTTAAAAATATTTGAGGGTGGAACTAAGGTTCCTATGTTAATGTATTTACTAACTCAAGCATATGCAGTACAATTAGAAATTAATCCTGATAATCTTGCAGCAAGAGAATTACAAAAAGAAGAAAGAGGAATTATTGCAGCAGGTGTTCATAATAGCCTAGAAAATTTTGCAGAAGAAAATGGAGTTAAATGCATAGGAGAAACAACAATAAAATATCAATGGTTAAAGGGAACAACTTTAATGCCTATGGAGAAAAACTTATTAGTTCCTCTATCAGAAATAAATTCTGGTTTCGATAAATTTAAAGAAGCATTCCTAGAAGAAAAAAATGAAAAGCTAGTCCTTTACTATCATTTATTTAGAAAAATAAAAAACATTATTTCAAAATTTCTACCCAAATACGTAACATGGTTAGATTCTGTAAAAGAGAATGCAATTGAAACCATTGACGACGCTTTATCAAGCGCTCCAAAAGGAAATAAAGAAGTTGATTGGCTATACAAGTGGATTGATACAACGCCAGAGATAAAAGCTATCTTAAAATATTTTGATTCAAAAGGTGTACAAAAAACTTTTGTGCGGGTTAAGTCAGTCAAGCGGCTAGATAAAAATAAATATATGTCAAAGAAGCAAGACCTTGAACTTGATCCAATAAACAAGGTAAGAGGTAAGGTTAAAACTACTAGGCATGAAAAAGTCAATGCAAAAGGACTTTTGGAAATTAACAGTGTTTTTGATTCTATATTTGATCAAGTTGCTTATAGATATTTAAGCTCAAAGAGCGAGCAGGTAACCTATCCCATAGTACCAACAATAACTCAGATGACAAACCGTTATTTTGGAGCTAAAAATCCTGCATATGAATTAATCCACAAGCTAATTCAAGAAGAGGGTCTAGGCTCAATTTATTGTCCTGAAACGCTAGAGTATGCTACTGGATTTATTGAAGATGTTATTGAAGGCCACGTAGATAAAATGTTTAAGCTGGAGCCAGGAAGTTTATTGAAATTCGTAGAGACATGTGTGCGTGTCAAAAATGCTTTACCTAAAGCTTATTGGAAATGTGAAGAGTTAGGTAGAGCACATATGCTTAGCGAGCAGCATCCAGAAATGAAAAACAGTTGGTTAAAAAGATATTTGAAAGATTTTGAAAAGAATCTTGGAAAAAGCAGGGTGGCTTTAGAAAAAATTGGCTTTGTCAGTCTTGAAAGAACTAGATTATTAACAACTCTAGTTTTTGAATCTGCAAGTACTATCGATATTGCAATTCACGATGGACAGTCAGAGTTTGTCAAATTACTTGAAACAATGATTCACAAATATTTTGTTAATAATATGGATTTTGAAAAAACATTCAAATCTTTACATGCGGCAGGATTAGCAGAGAGAAAGGCAATGGCTGAATGTAAAACTGAGGCAGATTATATTGCAAAGGCAAGGCAACACAATGCCGAGAAATCTGTCCCTCTACCATCAATTGCGGGGGTAGAAGGATTAGAAACATTAATGAACCATTATGCTGTCATAAACAGTAGAACCTATCCAGACTTGAAGGGAGTAGTTCTTGCACTAGATTGCATGCTTCCACATAAATTTTCTGAACCTTTCCCTGTATTAAAAAATCCAACTTCGATAGCCCAGGCAAAAAATATGATGAAAAAATCAGGAGAATTACAAGCTCGACTTATGAAAGAACAACAAAACATTGGTTGTATACAAGTAGCAATTGATGCGATGTTAAAAGAAGGCGTTATGATATATGATGAGAATTTTGTTTTGCAGGCATTAGCAAATTACGTCTATCACGCTGCCCAAGCTAATCCAGATAGTATGAAAATAATGGATAATGTGCGAGATATCTCCAATAACATAAATAAGTATGTGCGCCAAGCTTATGGTATAGCAGCAACGCATTTCATCATGGACTATGTTACAGTGCGTGATCCTCTAGCAATCCTAGAAAATCAGAACATAATGATAGCATACAAAAGCATCGTACAAGATTTTGGCTCGAATCTTTTATCTGAAGAAAAAGTCAATAATATATTAGAAAAATACGATATATCAGGATGTAAGAACTTTATTCATCCAAATAATTTTGTTTGAAAATGTTAGATTATTTTATTCAGCCAAATTTAAAAACAAAGAAATTTAATAATTCTAAGATTATTCATGAGGGAAGCTATTTTACATCTTTTCAATTATCTCAATTATATCAAGCAAAACCTCAAAAGGTACAAAATCTGGCTTTAACTTTCGATCTAGAATTCTTTTTGTTTGAAGATACTGTATTTTATTTTTATGCAGATAAACTAAACGGAAAGTTAAACGAATATTTCAAACAAAGAAAACCTTTAGATTATCGTTCTTCAAATCTAAGTTCAACTAGAAAAAGTTTGGTTCTCCAATACCTAGTTGCAGAATTTTGCAGAGAATCAGGTAAAGAGTATAACGATTTTCTCAATATTGTGAGAAGCATGGAGCCTATACAAAAGGCTCTAGGTTCAAATCTACGCTCAGGTCAAATCAGAGGTTATTTGGAAGCAATAATTTCAAACAAACTGGAAGGAAAAGAGGATGCACCAATAATCAATTTTGATAGGAACGAAGATTTAATCAAAAGAGTTATGGCAGGAGATGAATCCGCACGTATTGATTTAATGCAGGCGAATCTTGGATTAGTAAGGATGCAAGCATATAAACTTCAGGGGAAATTAACTGTTGACGAGTTGTATGCTGCAGGATTACATGGGCTATATAAGGCAACGCAACAATTTGAGTTTGGAAGAGGCGCAAAATTTTCGTCTTATGCCATCAAATGCATCTGGGCGACAATGTTTCGGGAAATTCAGGAGTCCAAGACAATTCATATCCCAGTTCATGTACAGGAGGCATTATGGAAACTAAGGAACGAAAATATTGATAAAATTAGCGATGAGGATTTACGAGAAAAATATAAGACCTCTCGGGGTTGTCTAAAAAATGCTCTTCAAACCATTTCTCCTAAATCATTACATACTAAATTTAAAGAGGGTGAAACTGGAGAATTAATGGATGTAATTCCATCTCAGGCTTCAGTGGAATCACAAGTTTTCTATTCGGCTCTTCAAGAAGATATTCTTCACGTATTCTCAAATTGTTTAACTGATAAAGAAACACAAGTTATGGCATATAGGTATTTTGATGAAATGACCTTAGAGGAAATAGGGAGAACAATAGGAGTAACAAGAGAACGAGTTAGACAAATTCAAAAAAAATCAATCGGAAAACTAAGGCGCTCAAGGAGAGCAAGAAAAAAGTTAGAAGACTATCTAGATTGAAAAAATATTTAAATCATTATTGTTTTAATTCATTTTATGAACAAAACTATCACTTGGGCAATTAGAATTCCTATAATCATTCTATTTATTATTTTGGCAATGTTTATGTTTAAATTATGCCCTCCAAGGGGACCTTGGACAATGCCACCGTGGTGCGTTGCAGTTGAATCATTTGAATATTCTGAATTAGATTATATCTCTAGTAATTATAGGGCAACAAATAAAGAATTAGATTTTGGAATAGGAACGTTTGATATATGGGGCAATCCTCATTTGTTTGCAGACCTTGGAGATGATACTAGAAATCATTACAAAGAAACAATCAATAGGCTTGGAAATATTAATACTGAATTATATTTAATCACAGATGTTGTAACATTTAGCCATAATGGAACAATGATCTATTCTGATGATACTGCTGAATCTGGCGGTGGAACTATCGGTAAAAAGTATATGGATGAAATAGGCCAATTAGTAAAAACTAACAAAATAAAAAAATTCATGCATTTGACAAACCTTGCTGATTTTTCAGACGATATTGATGATTATTTATCTAGAGATTTAAGCACCGCTGAAAAATTAGTTGGAGAACAATTCAAAAAAGAACTTGAGGATTCAGACAGCTATGTAAGTTCTACTAATTTAAATGATTATTCAAAAGAACAATGGGATGATCTTTTTGATACTTGGACAAACATTATGGTTAAGATGGCAAAGAAGAATCAAGAAGCAGGCGTAACTCATATGGTAATTAATCCAGGTGATACAGGTTTTAACTGGAGAATAGATTATGATTATCAAAAAGAAAAATATGCAGAAGTTGCAAAAGAAATTAAGAATCATTTCTCAGGAAAACTTGGCGTCTATGGAAGAGTTGATGAATTGTCAAATATGAATTGGGACTTTATTGATTTTCACATGCCGACTTTTAATGCAGATTTTGACTGGATGATGGATGAAGATCTAAAAGACGTAAAAGATAACGTCAAAGATATAAAAGCCTCAATAACAAAATACTTTGCAAGAGAATATTGGTCTCAAATTAAAGATGAATCTTATCTGTCTGTTACAATACCATCAATAACTAACGGAGTTAGGGTTGGTTGGATGCCTCAAAGCGAATCTAACAAACATTCTCCTGATCAAAAAGCGCAAGCAATTGCATATGAAGCGTTATTTCAAACTTTGTATGATATTGATACAAACATTGATGGAGTTATTGCTTATGGTTATTGGTGGAATGATAGGCTATATCCAGAAACAAAAGTTTTGAGAAACGATAACGATTATACGATAAGAAATAAAGACGCCGAGAAAGTATTCTATAAATGGAATGAAATTTTCAGATAAATTTTTAAAATGTTTGAACAAGAAATTAAATCAATTTTGAAAAAGAAACAAAAAGAATTAGGCATAATTAGCTTGGATAATATTAAGATTTCAAAATTAGGCTTGGGTGAGAATAATTTAAGCATGCTTGTTCAAGTAAACAAAAAAAAGTTTGTTTTTAGAATTGGACTAAGAAAGTACAGTCCTAAATTCATGAAACGTGAATTTGCTGCACTAAAAAGAATACCAAAAGGTTTTGGTCCTCTTCCTATACTTCATGACGGTTCAAAAAAGTTAATGAAATATCCATACTCAATATTAACATACATGCCTGGCAAACATTTAAAGAAATTAACCAAATATCATTTAAAAGAATACGCAAAAAGGTTAGCTATTTTTCATAAAAAAACTGAGGCAAAGAGAAGTAATACTGATTTATATAAGATGCTTATGAAAGATGTTAAGGAATTTGTCAAGGACGATGTCAAAATTTTATCAAGTCCATACATATCTAATTATTTAATAAAAATGAAAGAGTATGTAAAGCAAAACACATATTTATTCAATGATATTAAGTTTGTAATTACACATACAGATCTAGTCTTAACAAATATCTTATGGCATAAAAATAATTTTTATTATATTGATTGGGAATGGTCAAAATTAGGCGACCCAGCTGTTGATCTTGCACATCTTTTTAATCTATATCATTCAGCATATCCATGGCGTATAAAATTAAATGGTGATAGACTTGACTGTCTCATCTCCTCGTATAGAAAAGTACGGGATGATAAAACAATAAAAGAGCGTGCTATAGTCCTTAGCAATTTTATGACATTTCTAGAATTATTACATATTTTATATACTATAAAACATTGGAATAATAAAGAACTTCATTCATTCACAAAAAAACATTATATAAAATTAAAGAATGATTTTATGTTGTCTTTAGATAAGATGTTTAATTAAATTTATTCAATTGTTTAATTTATAAAAGGATTAGAATAATTTTTCTAGTTGTTTATTTTTCTAAACTATAAAAAAGTTAGAAGAACTTTTTTAGCTCATCCAAAACCCAAATCAAAGCTTCAGTATCAAGTCCGCAATATGCTTCTAAGTTTTTCCTTACTTCTTTTATCTTTTCTTCACTAGCATTTACATGTGTTATATTCAAAAAAGCAAGTGATGCTGCTTCTCCGTTATTTATGTTTAAATCAGAATAGCTTTTTCCTGTTAATGCCGGAAGAACTTTTTTAATAGAAGCTTTCCCCTCTTGTTTTGGATTATAATACCAAAAGTTTCTAAACGGTACAAGTAAATCAATCATTCTATTTTGCGCAGAGCTTACCCAGTCTAGATAACTAGGATACATTTGTGCAAGTTCTGCTAAAACACCTTTCTCAAATGCTGCGTTATATACAAGAATACTTCCGTTATTTTTTATTACATTTTGTAAGCTAACTAAAAAAGTTAATCTTGGATCATTTTTTCCTTCAGCCAAAAATGAAATATGTTTAGGTGCATCGCCTTCTTTTTCAATTATATGAAGAGAAAATTGAAATGATAATCTTTGATAAGGTCTTGTATCATCATAGATTGGTATTGCAGTATTATACGTCTCAAAATCAAGAAAATGTAGTGGGTATTTTAATTCACCGAGGAAGTTACCTAACTCTTCTTTATTGACATATATTTCTCCAGTTTTAGCACATTTTTTTTGTATCTCTTGTTTTTCTGTTAGTTTAAAATCATCAGGAATATCTTTTAATTCCATTATTCCATTCTCAAATAAATCCCAAGATTTTGCCCCGCCTCGACTTAAATCAAACACATTATCTTTTAGCATAAAACTCCAACATTTATCTGTTAAATCGCAAACATATGGAGAAGAACAGTTTTTACTTATTTTAACATCAGGTCTTTCCCCTAATGCCATTATTGCTTTCATATCTTTTACTCTTTCTTCCATACCTTTACTATACTGCTTAACATCGTCTGTAATATCAGCTAGAATGAATAATTCTTTAACATCAATATCTCCGTGTTTGACATATTTATTATTAATATGCATAAGATAGCATTTGTTAATTTTCATTCCCTTTTGTTCATAAACATATTTTTGAAACGCAACATCATGTAAATGTTGTTCTTTTACACTTGTAGTTGATTTTACTTCAATAATATCCCATCCACTTCCTACAGGACGCAAAACATCGGCTCTTGAATATAAACCATTAATCATAATACCTGGCTCAAACAATGGTTTTCCTAAAGAAAGAACTTTTTCAGTTTTTCTTATGTTTCCCATAAAATCATCTTGTGGGATATTAATCCCGTCCGGGAATAACTTTTTTGCCATTTCTCCAATCAAATGTCCTTGATCAAATCTGTGTTGAATAGCCTCAGAAATCGCTGGCATCTCGCTCTTTGCATTAACGCTCATCCATAATAATTTAGGACATTGAAGTCCAAGAAGATATTTTGATTTCGATAGTAAAGCCATTCTATAAAGAAAAATGATTTTGTTTTTAAGGCTTTCTGAATAGGTATAGTGATTGTCTAATATTATATTGTGCAATATCTAAGTACATTCCAATTCTTGCAAATTCTTTCATAGTATCGATTGCAGCCCCATTACTTGCTCCAACAATTAATCCAACTATTCCTCCATAGAGAAGTCCTCGTGCTGCACTTTTTGCTGTACATAATAATCGTACTTTTGTTAGATCATCTATGTGGGCTTTTTTTAGTCTATTTAAATCATTTGAATAAATCATCTCGTCAAGTAATTGCATCCCATAGAGCTTTATGTTGTCCAATATTTTCTCAGT
Organism: uncultured Methanosarcinales archaeon; assembly: GCA_964479425.1. Lineage (GTDB taxonomy): Archaea > Nanobdellota > Nanobdellia > Woesearchaeales > CAYSVS01 > CAYSVS01. The sequence goes on from CAYZMD010000024.1 coordinate 11,886, forward strand.
AACCATTACTACCCGTAAGTTATAAATACTTTATATGTTTAACTGGGATACATTAGTTTTTTTAGCTAATTATAGGAAAAATTATATTAAGGAAACATGGCAAAATCTACAAAGAAAGCAAAAGTAACTTCAAAAAAACAGAACAAAGAAGAATCTAATCAGCTAATTTTAAGTCCGTTGATAAAACCTAATAAAGGTCCTATAGCTTTTGCTTTTCCAAGCCTAAGGCGGTCTGGATTAACTCATTATGTAAAAGTTTCTAAAGATTTAGATTGTTCATGTGAAGCAAAACTCTATCGTTCAGGACAAAAACCTTGTTATCATATTAAAGAAGTTAGATTAGGTGAAGCAGTTTTACCTGAACACCGACCAAATATTGATGTATTATTGGGAATTCTTAAAGGTCTAGATGTTTTTATTTTAACTGAAAAAGACAAACCGCAAAAAATATTTATGCCTAGTAAAGATATAAGTATTGACGATGTCATTATCAACGGGTCTTCTTCGCCAAGGTCTGAATTAATAAATGAAATTAAATCTCAAGGTTATGAAAATATTGGTGTTTTTTTTGATCCAATAGTTTCAAACAGACAAGCTTTGAAAATGTATCAAGGAAATGCGCTTGCTGGACTTGATTTATATTTGTTAAGATCTTTAATGAGTAATTCTGATGTTTTAGAAAAAGACAATGGATTTGGAATTACACAACTTGATTCTTTAGAATTAGTATTTGACGAGAAGCCTATAACCAGAATTAAATTAATAAAAAACACTTTACAGGAACTTCAAGATCTTGATTATAATAAGATTGAAAAGGAAGCAAAAGAATATTTACAAGAAGTTCGTAAGACAGAATCATTACCTAAACATTATTGGCGAGTTAATACTGTTTCTGAGGCTGAATTTGATATTGAAGAATTTTATGGAAAGAGGAAAAAGAGACCTTTAGATATGAGAGGCAAACCAATACAGTATTTATTCATTGTACGAGATGCTGCTGTTAAAAGAAATATTGCTAAAGGAGTTTTTTTAAGAAAATTTATTGAAGGATGTTATGAAAAAATTGAGCAGGAAATTTCAAGAGAAGTATATCATCTCCCAACACATCAACTCGAAAAGATTTATGAAGAACTAACTGATAAAAAAATGAAAAATGTTAGGCTGCTAACAAAAATTTAATATTTCTTCTAATTAAAGAATATAATGTCTCCAAAACACACTCTTTTTTAGGAAACTCTTTTAAATAGAGCTTCTTTCATTATATTACAATGGAAAGAACTGCGAGATTTTTAAAATTTGAAGACAAAAAAACAAAACAATTAATTATTAGTGATTGGACAAAAGAAAAATATGGTGATATATTATTCAAATGCTATGTTTCTGAAGAAGATGGTCAAGAATCAGATAAAGTCTGGACTGTGTTTGATTTTGATTTGGCTGAAAAAATGAAGAAAGTTATCAGAGGAAAAAAACCTCATCAAAAGATTAGTCTCGAAGTAAAAATGACTAAAATAGATGATTTTGATAAAGAGTATGAAGTCAAAGTATTGAAATGAAAAAATCCGACTATATTGTTTTATTTTTAATTATTGTTTCTTTTGCGTTAGCTATATATTTATATCCGAGCATGCCAGGCAAGATGCCAACACATTGGAACTCTAAAGGAGTAGTTGATGGCTATAGCAGTAAAGCATTAGGACTATTTTTAATGCCTAGTATATTAGTTTTTATTTGGTTATTATTTTATTTCATTCCAAAAGTTGCTGTTTACAAGAATCATTTTAAGCAGCACGAGAAAGAATACAATTCATTCAAAGTTATCATAGCATTGTTTCTTTTTATCCTATACATAGTCACTATACTTGCGACTAAAGGCTATAAATTTAATATGAATTATGTTGTAATGACTATGGTTGCATTTTTATTTTATTTTATTGGGACTATTTTACCTAACATAAAAAGAAATTATTTCTTTGGTATTAGAACGCCTTGGGCTTTATCTAGTGATAAAGTTTGGAACGCTACGCATATTATGGGTGGTAAGATATTCAAAGCATTTGCTCTTTTATTTTTAATAACAATGTTTTTACCAAAAGGAATTTGGATTATGCTATCTGGTTTATTATTAGGAATTATTTATCTATTTTATTATTCATATTCTGAGTTTAAGAAGAAATAATTAACTTTTTCATTATATATTTTTTAATTATTTTGTAGTCTATTTAAATGTGTTTTAAATTCGTCACTATAGTTAATCATTATGTGTACTTTATTGGCTGATTTTATTTCTTCACATACCCTTTGCCATTCTGAGCATTTTATTTCATAATGGCTATATTGTATTTGAGATAATTCATTGCAATTTTTTAATGTATCATTACAATTCTCAGGTACTTCCCATACCCATCCCCAATCTCCTGGACATCCATCATACCAAGACCTATATTGTTTTTCTAGTCCTATACACGACTTGACTTCATTTTCTCTAACTTCAAAAATAGAATCTTTTATATTCAACCAAGTAGATTCTTGGATGGTTTTTTTTACATAACCAAAACACACTTTATCTGCTTTACAGGTGGAAATGTCTTTTGGAAAAAACATTCCTGTTGCAATAATTATAATGATGATAATAATTGTTATTTTTTTCTTTGTAAATTTTATATTAATATTAAAATCATTTTTAAGCAAATATATTCCAAAAACAACTATGAATATATATAGTGATAACTCAATAAAATTAAGCCAAATATTTATTGACATAATAATCACTAGTATAGTACTTAATCCACTAATTATATGTGTTATTGGTAAAATTAAAAAAATTTTAGATGCTTTTTTAATTGCAGTATAAATTAAAACAATTATTGATAAAATTGGCATTATTGATGTATTGAATAAAAACAGTATCATGGTCAAATTCATTCCTGGATTAACTAAAGTACTAGTATTATTTGAATTAAAAAAAGTACTATTTGATATTAATAACATTAACAAACTAAATGTAACTAATATTATAGTATATATTTTTATGAATTTATTTTCCATTGTATTTTATTTGTAATAATTCATTTAAATAGTTTGTTATATAATAATACATAAAGTGAGAATAAAATTAATTAAGAAAGGTGTTTATAATTATTCTGATAAAGCAAGTTCAATACCTTTAGCTGTATTAAACACATTGATGTCTTTATTCT
>CAYZMD010000025.1:0-15053 GCA_964479425.1 uncultured Methanosarcinales archaeon
GATTAAAAAATATTTTAAACAACCCAACTGCTTCAGGATACTGAAGTATTACAAAAAATAAGAGATTTAATAACTAAAAAAAGATTAATGCAGGCAAAAACAAAGAAGATTGTAACTTTATGTCCATTATGTTATTATAATTTTAAAAAGAATTCAGAAGATTTAGAAATTATTGATTTTAGTGAGTTAATATGCAAAAAAAAATAATAGAAATTTTTGGAAAAGAGAATGTTTTGTTTAATAAAGATGAATTAATTATTTATGGAGATGTAAAATTTATTTGTTTTCCCTATAATATTGAACAAATATTTAAGATTGTAAGACTAGCAAATAAATATAACCTTAAAATATTTTCTCGAGGAGGAGGTTCTTATAAAAAAGAAATAACTTCTGATATTGTCTTGGATTTTGCAAAATTTAATCATATTTTAGATACAAACATTAACGATAAAAATGTAATGGTTCAATCTGGTGTTGTTATTAATCATTTAAACAAATATTTGAAAAGATTAGGTTATTATTTTCCAATAATTCCGTATAGTTATGAAATTTCAACAGTAGGAGGAATTGTCGCAACGAACGCTATTAGTGCTGCTAACGATTTATTACTTAAAGATTATATTGAAGAAATTGAAATTGTTGACGGAAGCGGAAAACATTATAAAACAAAAGATCAAGAATTAATAGGAAGTTTTGGACAATTAGCAATTATAACTCAAGTAAAATTAAAGATTAAAAAATTAGAAGATTATAAAATTAATAATAAATATAAAATTTCAACTTTTCAAGAGAATAAAAACAAGGAAAAATTTGATCCAAATGGTGTATTATGTTAGATAAATGTAATTTATGCGGACTTTGTAATAGTGTTTGTCCTATTTTTCGTGTTACTAATTTAGAAATTAATTCTCCGAGAGGAAAAGCTGTTCTTTTGAAGAAAAAAGTAAAATCAGATTTATTAAAATTATGTACACAGTGTGGCGCTTGTCAAGTAAAATGTCCACAAAAAGTAAATTTACCGCAAGCAATAAAAAGGAACATTTAAATATCATTTCTGCAGTATTTCATGTATTATTATAAAAGAGGTGTTATAATGACTTTTGGAGTTGCAGAGGTTACGCTTGCTATTATTGTGGGAACATTAGCAGCAATAGTATATAGTCTTAGAGTTCTAGTCTTAATGGACAGAAGAATCGAAAGGATAGAAGAACATATTGAGAAAGCAGTAGAAAGAGTTCTTAAAGAAGAATTTAAGATTGAAAAGATGAATAAGAAGAGAAAATAATTATTTCTTTTTTAATTCTGTCTTTAATATTTTAATATCTTTTTCAATTTTCTTTATTGTTTCTTTATTGTCTTTTTGATTCATTAATTCGCCACATTCAGGGCATTTGAATTCAAAATTCATAGCTTGTTCAAAATTAAGTCTCATACATTCGTTAGAACAACCAAAAAATTGACCATTTTTCTCTCTTTCTAGTCTTTCTTGATATTTTTCAAGTCTAGTTTTCTTTAATTTTAGTGCAAGATAACCGATTTTTTTCTTATCAAAAGTCCAATAATAGATATACCAGCCTTTTCTTTTATCTTTTCTTCTTATAAAACTCACAAGATTGGCATCATATAGCCTATAAAGCATATTTCTTGTTAAATTGACTTCTGCTTTAATTTGTTCTGCTAATTTAAACTCAGAAACATTATTATTATCTTTAAGAATCTTAATAAGAGGAATAACATCATCTCCTGCAACTTCGGAAACAACATCCATAATGAGTTTATTTGTTATTTTCATTTAAAGTCATCCATATAAAGTATATGTATATTTGATAATTTACCTTTTTAAATGTTACGGATTTTTTCAGCCATAAATGTTGGTTTTTGTCATAAAATAGGCTATTACTATTGTTTTTTGTCTTTTTTATAATGAAATTAATTCTGAAAAATTTAAGCCTTTCAATTCTGATGTTGATTTTGTAATACAATAATTATTTCCTTTAGTTTCATTCAGATCTTCAGGATTAATGAATTTCCACTCTTGATTTGGGAATTTTATTGCAAGCCAAGCCTCAGCCCCAAATATCACAGAAAACTGCTTAATTTGGTCAATATCGTCGTTTGAGAAGTATTTCTTATTATCTTTGGTTAATTTACTTTCAATCACAATTTTTCTTATATTATTTCCTGCAAGTAAGTCAGGACATGGATATTTAATGCTCCCACTTCCAGCAACCCTAACGCACGCCCACTCTTGCTTCCAAAACATGTGAACAAGTTCTCGTTCAGCATTAATACCTCTTGACTTTCTAGACATAAGTTCTTTTTAGAAAAATGTGTTTATAATTCTTTTGAAAAAAAGATTAAAGGATTCAATCAAAGCTTAATTTTTAAGAAATCGTGTGCCAAAATCACATTTTGAAACGTTTGTTTTGCTTCTTCTAAAATCACATTAGAATCTTTATATCTTTGACTAACATGCGTTAATGCTAATTTTAAAACATTACTTTGATTTGCAATTGACGCTGCTTGTTCTGCAGTAATGTGCTTATATTGTTCTGCTTTATCGTTATGTTCTGAAGTAAAAGAACTTTCACTAATTAATAAATCACAATCTTCTGCAATTTTAAGGCAGTTAGACGTATAAACAGTATCTGCAATATAACCAACAATCTTTCCGTCGACAATTTTTGTTAATTCATCAGCTTTGTATTCTTTATCTTTGAATTTAATATTTTTACCATTCTGTAATTTTCCAAGTAATGGACCTTCTGGAATTCCTAATTTTTTAATTTTAGAAACATTAATTCTTCTTTTATCTTTCTCGATAAATTTGAATCCAATAGTCTCAATACCATGATCAAGTTTGTATGCTTCCAAAGAAAAACTATCATTTTCAAAAAAAGTTCCATCTTTAGAAATTTCAATTACTTCATGTTCAATTATATCGCTGTATTTAGCAAATATTTCATTTAATTTTTTTATGTTTTCTTTAGTACCTTCAGGTCCATAAATAAGCAATTTTTTAGCAAACTGACTAGAGCCCATTGTTTGCATAAGTCCTGGAATACCCAACACATGATCTCCATGCCAATGGCTAATGAATAGTTTAGTTATCTTTGCGGGTTTAATGCCTGCAATTTTAATTTGTCTTTGAGTTCCTTCGCCACAATCAAATAAAAGATTTTCAGCTTCAAAGCTAAGTATAAAGGCTGAATGACTTCTTTCTTTTGTTGGCTGCATACAAGCAGTACCCAAAAATGTAATTTCCATAATAAACTTCAGTATTACGTTTGTATTTAAATATTTACTTCATAATATATTTACCATATTGAAAATAAAGAAACAAAACCTTTATTAACACTCTAAAATACATAACGTAAAATGGTAAAAGCAACTTTAGTTAAAGAAAGAATCCTTACAGAAGATAGCGATGAAGCAAGACTATTTTATAGTCAAAGCAGATTTGGAACAATTCACGAAGGTTGCGTAGAATTATCATTTTATGAAGCACTTTATTTAATTGAAAAGAAGAAATTAAGAGTTTACGATTATAAAAAAAAGCACATTAAAAAAGAAGATTATATTAAGAAAGCTCAAAGAAAAAAAACAGACTTCTGGACAAAATATCTTGTTTTTAAAGACATGAGAAATCGAGGATATGTTGTCAAAACAGCACTTAAATTTGGTGCTGATTTTAGAGTATATGATAGAGGAGTTAAACCAGGAGAAGATCACGCAAAATGGGTACTTTATCCAGTTCATGAGGGTTCTTCTTTAACTTGGCACGAATTTAGTTCTAAAAATAGAGTAGCGCATTCTACAAAGAAGAGACTACTCCTTGGAATAGTAGATGATGAAGATGATGTTACTTACTATGAAGTTAAGTGGACTAGACCTTAATTATACTGCATAACCAAAAAGCTATTAAACCACCTTATCAAAATAACAAACTATGAAAGACAAGATTTTTCAGTTTGTTCAAATGAAAGGACCACTTCTTTCTAAGGATGTTATGAAGCATTTTAATTTAGATTCTATTTACGCTGGAGCTTACTTATCTGAACTCGTTCAAGATAAAAAAATATTATATTCAAAATTTAAAGTAGGAACAAGCCCTATGTATTATACTCCTGAACAAAAAACAAAATTGGTAGTTTTGTTAGACCATCTTAATCCAAAAGATAAAGAAACTTTTAGTTTATTAAAAGAAAAAAAAGTTCTTAGAGATGAAAAAATACCTACAATTAACAGGGTAGGTTGTAGAAATCTTCCAGATTTTGCAATTCCATTAAATGTAACAATTCAAGGAAAAAAAGAAATATTTTGGAAATGGTATTTGTTAAATAACGAAGAAGCATCTGTTATTATTAAACAAGTACTTGATGGACCAAAGTTAGAAGTTCAACAATCACAGGCAAAGGAGCAAGAAGTTCAACCTCCAATTAGAGAACAACCTGCTACTCAACCAGTTCAACCTATAGCAGAACCAATTCAACCTCCAAAAGAAGAAAGTATATCAAAAGAAAAATTATTGCAATTAAAAGAACTATTAGAAAAACAAAAGCAGGAAGTAGAAACTGAAAAAATAGCGCTTCAGCAAAAATCAATTGATATTGAAGAAAATTTAAAGAAAAAATTTGATGACGATATTAATAAAATAAAAGAAGATCAAAAAACACTTATTGAAAACCAACTAAAAAAAATAAAAGAGTTAGAAAACAAACAAAAAGATACTTCAAAAACAGACGAAAAATTAAAACAGCTTGAATCTAAACACTCAATAGAACTTGAAAATTTAAAAAAGAAGCACGATATAAAATTACAAGAATATATTTTAAATTCTAATAAAGAAGATGAAAAAGATAAAACTATTGAAGAATTACAAAATAGAATAAATGATTTTGAATCAGACCTTCCAGATAATAAGATAATTGAAAGACAACAATCAAGAATAGATGAATTAAAAGAAAAATGCGAAAGATTGGAAGCTAATGTTATTATGGATGACGAAGAACAAACTCAATTAGAATCTAAAAACATTGAAGAAGAAGAAGATGTTTTTGTTAAAATGGTAAATGTTTATTTCAAAGACAAAAACATTGAAATTCTAAATTATAATTTAATAAAAAAAGAATCAGAGGCAGAATTCAGTATAATTGTTCCTTCTGTAATTGGCAGAACAGAATATTATTGTAGAGCAAAAGATAAGAAAAAATTAAATGAGGGAGACCTAGCAACAGCTTTTGTTGTAGGACAAATAAAAAAACTTCCTACGCTATTTTTATCTCCTGGTGAACTAACTAAGAAAGCAGATAAGATGCTAAACAAAGAATTTAAAAATACACTTGTATTTAAGCAGTTAGAAAATGGGAGTTAAGATATTTGATTTATTACCTGTAAAGCAGATTGAGTTAAAACAATTGGCTGGAAAGAAAATTCTACTTGATGCATCTCTTGTTATGTATCAATTTTTATCAACAATTAGACAAAGAGATGGAACTCCATTAAAAGATAGTCATGGAAATATAACAAGCCATTTAGTGGGACTCTTTAGCAGAACAACTAAACTCATGACTTCAAATATTAAAGTCGGATTTGTTTTTGATGGAAAAGCTCCTGAATTAAAGAAAAAAGAAAGAGAGCGTAGAGCAGCATTAAAAAAAACAGCTGAGATAAAATATAATGAAGCACTTGCTTCAAAAGATATTGATAACATGGCTAAATATGCTTCAAGAACTTCTAGATTAACAAGCGAAATGGTGAGTGAAGCAAAAGAACTTATTTCTGCGTTAGGATTACCAATAGTACAAGCAGCAAGCGAAGCAGAGGCTCAGGCAGCTTATATAATACAAAAAGGCGAAGCTTATGCTGTTGGAACTCAGGATGCAGATAGTTTCGTATTTGGTGCTACAAGAGTTATTAAAAATCTAACAATTTCTGGAAGAAGAAAAATAGCAGGAAAATTAAGTTATATGAAAGTTGCTCCAGAACTAATTGAATTGAGTAGCGCTCTAAATCAAATGGGTATAGACAGGGAACAATTAATTGTATTAGCTATGCAGATAGGTACTGATTTTAATATCGGCGGAATAAAAGGCATAGGTCCTAAAAACGCATTAAAGAATGTAAAAAAATATGGTAAAGATTTTGATACTTTATTCAAAGATTTGGAATGGGATAAATATTTTGATTATCCTTGGACTGAAGTATATTACACTCTTAAGAGAATACCAGTTACTGATGATTACGATTTAACCTGGAAAGATATTGATCCAGAAAAAGTTCATGAAATTTTAAGAAAGCATGATTTCTCTGAAGAAAGAATAAACTCTACTTTAGAGAAATTACAAAAGAATAAAAAGCAGAAGGAACAACATAGTCTAAATAAGTGGTTTTAAGATGGAATGGTATGTATATGCTCTTTTGGGTTCTTTTATGTGGTCTCTTGTATTAGTTCTAGAAAAAAAAATATTATGTAAAGAACATAGTATTGAATATGCGTGTACTAGAACTTTTCTTAATGCAGTATTAGTTTTTTTCTTTTTACCGTTTATTAATATTCAAATTGATTTTGTTACTTTTGCAATGATTTATGCTGCATCATTATTTGCAACTATAGGAATATATTATAGAGTTAAAGCAGTTAAACATATGGATATTTCTGTCGCTGTACCATTATTTAATTTTAATCCAGTTTTTGTTTTAATTCTTGGATTTGTTTTTTTGAAAGAAACAATATCTTACACTCAATTATCAGGAATATTTGTTATAATTCTTGGTGCCTATCTTATGGAAGCAGATGGTAGTTGGAAAAATTTAGCAAAACCAATAAAATCAATTTGGGAATCAAAATATATTCATTATATTTTTCTTGCAATGTTTTTATTTGCAATAGAAGCAGTAGTTGATAAATATGTAGTTTCGTATAAAATATCTGTATTACCTTTCATGTTTTATTTTTGGATATTTATTTTCTTTAATATGATGTTAATTTCAATATTCAAATATGATGGCATAAATCAAGTAAAAAAAGGATTAAAGGATGATGGTTATTTGATTTTACTTGTCTCTGTTTTAAGTTTATTAGCGGGATTTTCATTCTTAAAAGCCATGTCTCTTGGACTAGTTACTTTAGTTATAACAATAAAAAGAGTTAGTACAATATTCACAACAATATTGGGTGGAGAATTCTTTCATGAAAAACATTTACTTGTTAGAGGATTAAGTTCTTTAATAATGGTATTTGGCGTTTATCTGGTGTTAGTATGAAAACTTTAAAAGTTTCTCTAAAAAAAGGACAGTCTATAATACAATATTTGAGAAACCATGATTTATTTAATTATAAATATCAAGTTGCTAAAGACAAAGAATATATTTATATCCCAATTGAAAATATTATCGAAGTTAAGAAACAATTTCCAAAATTAGAAATAAAAGAAAAGAAATTAAAATTAATATACAAACCAAAAACCTACAAGGAAGCTTTACTAGAAGTTCTTTCAAAAGAAGACTTTGATATGTTACCAAAAAGTTATGATGTTGTTGGAACTATAGCAATATTAGAAATCCCTGAAGAATTAAATAAAAGAGAAAAACAGGTTGCTAAGGCATTATTAGATACAAATGAAAATATAACAACTGTATTAATGAAAGCAACAATTCATGGTGGGAAGTTTAGAACTCAAAAACTTAAATATCTAGCAGGAAAGAAAACAAAAGAAACAATACATAAAGAAAATAATATTAGATTAAAATTAGACGTAGAAAAAGTATATTTCTCAGTAAGAACCAGTCACGAAAGAAAAAGGATTATTAATTTAGTTAAAAAGAATGAAGACATCCTTGTTATGTTTTCAGGATGTGGTCCTTTACCTATTGTATTAGGAAAAAATACCCAAGCAAAATCTATTGTGGGTATAGAACTAAATCCCGTTGGTCATAAATATGCATCTCAAAATGTTAAGTTAAATAAATTAAAAAACGTAGAAGTAATTAATGGGGATGTAAGAACAATAATTCCTAAATTAAAGAAAAAATTTGATAGAATTCTTATGCCTCTGCCAAAGACTGCAGATGAATTTTTAGTGGACGCTTTAAAAGTCGCAAAAAAAGGAACAATAATTCATTTGTATCTTTTTTTATGCAATAGCACATTACCTCCAGCAAAAGCTAACATTAAAAAAATATTTGGAAAAAGAAAATACAAAATTCAACGTCTTGTTAAGTGTGGCAGTTTTTCTCCGGGTGTATTTAGAACATGTATCGATATAAAATTAATTTAATTTTTATACTTCTCAAAAATGGGTTAATCTTATAAACACAGTAATTCTTAATTGATTGCGTGCTGTGATTTAGTGAACACCCACTGAGCGCAAGCTGTGAAGAACGTGAGTAACTGATGAGCGCGCACCTTTCTTATAGATTATTTTATATATTATTAACACCTATATTGCTTGATGGAAGAACTAAAGAAAAATATACCTAAATATTATCTTTTCAGCTTTTTTATTCAGTTTGCAGTCTTTGCACCTATCGCAGTATTATTTTGGCAGGGCGCAGGATTATCTATGTTTGATATAATGGTTTTAGGCGCCATATATTCTTTTGTCTCTGCTTTACTGGAAATTCCTACAGGAACATTTGCAGATAGATTTGGAGATAAATTAAGTTTATCATTAGGTGCATTATTTCTTTCTATGGCTTCTTTATATTATTTCTTTTCATATAATTTTTATCAGTTTTTAGTCGCTGAACTTATTTGGGCACTAGCAAGATCTTTATTGTCGGGAGCAGATACAGCATTTTTATACAATACTCTTGAAGGATTTAATAAGAAAAATTTATTTAAGAAAATTAATGGTAATGCTAAATTTGGAATCACTGTTGGTGCAGGTTTTGCAACTTTAATGAGTGGTTTTATTGCAGTATATTCCTTAAGAGTAACTTTCTTAATTTCATCAATTGCTTTTTTTATCAGTTTCATTGCAACTTTATTTATGAAGGAACCTAAACATTATAAGAAAGTAATAAAGAGTAATTATCTAACTATACTAAAAGAAACTTATACGTTTGTAAAAAAACACAAGCTAGTCAGATGGTATATAATTTATCTTGCAGCTCTATCAAGCTTTAATGGACTCTTTTGGGTATATTACCAACCTTATTTTCAATATGTTGGCTTAAGTCTAGTCTTTTTCGGAGTTGCTTTTACTTTTTATAATTTCTTTTCGGCAACAATTTCTAAATATGGTCATAAAATACATTCTTATTTCGGAGAAGAAAAATTATTATTTGTAATGCCTTTATTTTTAATAATCCCTTTGATGCTCATGCCATTTATTACTAGTTTAATTGGCTTGGGATTAATATTTTTTCATCAATTCAATAGAGCAATATGTAAAACAATTTTGCCTGAAAGCATTTTAAAATTTACCTTTGAAAATAAAAGAGCGACAGTACTATCTATTATGAGTTTACTTTCAAGTTTAATAAGAGCAGTATTTATGCCAATTTTCGGATATATCTATGATATTTACAATATCTTCAGTTTTGTACATTTTGGATTATTTTTTATTGTAGTTTTCTCAGTATTAGGCATAATGTATACAAGAATTCCTAAGAAATATTTTAAAGTAAAAAAATAAAAATTAAATTTTTAATTTATCCCAGCAGCCCCACAGAATTAAGAAACCACCAACAATATTTAACCATGAATGTCCAGGAATTAATTCTACTGCAAAATTTCCCATAAGAACAAAAAGATGTGTTCCAATCATAATGAATAAGCCAAGCCATGCTGCAATTCTTTTATAATCCATTTTTACACCTCTTGATAAAATTAATTGTCTAACCAAACATTCGCAAATGATCTTTACCTTCTGTTTTTTCTTTGCTTTTTACTTTCTCAATTGCCTGGATTATATCTCTATTGGTTATCATAGTATTTTCATCAAATTCTTTTTGAAGTAAGAGGTGTTCCTTATTTAAAATTGAAAATTCCTCTTGTAGTTCTTTCTGTTGTTTTGAAAGTTTAGATTTCGCATTACCTTTAATTATTTCAAGAACTTTTTTATAGTCAGGTAATTGTTCATATTTTTTAATTTTCTTTTGTGTTTCATCTATTTTTGTAGATATTTTCTCCAATTTATTTCTTCTAATTGAAAAATATCCAGATTCTGTACAGACAGCTTTAATCTCTGCTCCACTCATTCCTTCCATTTTTTTAAGTAAAGGATCAATATTTATTTTTGTATCAATTCTCATATGTTTACTATGTATTGCAAATATTTGTTTAATACCATCTTTATTAGGCAGTCCGATATGTATTAATCTATCGAGTCTTCCTGGTCTAAGTATAGCAGGATCAAGAATATCTTTTCTATTTGTAGCTCCTATAATCTTAATATTTCCAAGCGGTTTAAACCCGTCAATTTCTCCTAATAATTGCATGAATGTTCTTTGTACTTCTCTTTCTCCACTTGTACCAATTTCCATTCTAGTTCCAGCAAGAGCATCTAATTCATCAATAAAGATAACAGCAGGCGCTTTTTGTCTAGCTAATTCAAAGACTTCTTTTACTAATTTAGCACCTTCTCCAATAAACTTTTGTACTAGTTCTCCTCCCACAAATTCAATGAATGTTGAATTAGTAGAAGCCGCAACAGCTTTTGCTAAAATAGTTTTTCCAGTTCCAGGAGGTCCATAAAGAAGTATTCCTTTTGGTGGTTGTATTCCTACTTTTTTGAATAATTCTGGATGTTTTAATGGTAATTCAATGACTTCTTGAACTTCTATAATTTCTTTATCAAGACCGCCAACTTCTTTCCATGCCATTTTTGGTTTTTCCATAATAACAAATTGCTCGACATTAAATCTTTTTTGTGATGATATTTTTTCAATAACTGTCAAGTTTTTTTGTTCTACTAGTACAGTATCACCAGAAGCAAGTTTTCCAGAATCTTTTGAAACATTAACCATGAATTGATTTCCGTTTGGAATTTTTATAATTGCTTGTTTATCCTTTAATTCGCTTATTTCACATACCATTAAAGGATTTTCTTTATATTTTTCTAATTCTTTTTTCATATGTTCTACTGTTTGTTTAAGTAGTCTATTTTCTTCTTCGATTGTATTTGAATCTGTGGTATAGCTGTACACTATTTTATTAAAATCTTCTTTGCTGGCCATTTTATCATTTATATGTCTATATCTTTAAAAATCTTTTGTCAAAACACCCTTTAAAGTTAAATATAGAATTTTTTTAAATTGCTCTAATTCTTTTAAATCAATGCTTTCATTGGCACAATGTACCAATTCATGGTCCCCTGCACTAAACCCAACTGCAAGAACATTATTTTCTATAAGGCTTTTGCAGACAGTAGCTCCTTCAAGTCCAATTATTTTACCATCAACTTTCATAATTTTCTTTATATTTTTCTTTAATTCTTTAACTAAAATATTATCTTTATCAACTTCAGTTGGTATATGATGTGTTAATATCTCAAATTCAAATTTTCCAATACTTGCTGCAATTTTTTTTAATTCTTCAAGAATTTCATTTTTTGTAACACCAGGAACATACCTTATATCATACCCTGCCACACACTTTCCAGGTACTATGTTGTGTTTAGCTCCACCATTAATCTCTCCTAAATTTATTGTAGGCTTTCCAAGAATTTTATGCTTTATTTTTAGAAATTTACATCTCTTAATTTTTTGATTAAATTTCATCATATGGTCTATAGCATTAATTCCAAATTCTGGCCTAGACCCATGTGCTTGTTTCCCATATGCTGTTACATTAATAAAAAGAGCGCCTTTCTCAGCGATATCTATCTGGGTACAATTCCCACTTATATCTGGAATGATTGCATAATTTGCTTGAATTAAGTTTTGTTCTAATAAGTATTTCATTCCATATTCAGAACCTGTTTCTTCGTCTGCCACGGCTAAAATAATTACTTGCCCATTTAATTTTTTCTCAATCTTTTTTAATTCAGTCGCCAAAACAAGAATAGCTGCTAATGGACCTTTATTATCTATTGCTCCTCTCCCATACATTCTTCCTTTTTTTATAATTCCTTTGAATGGATCAGTATTCCAACCATCTCCTGCAGGAACTATATCTGTATGCGCAGCGATTAGAATTTTTGTTGACCCTTCACCTATTCTAACTATTAAATTTGGTCTATCTTCTTCTTTTGCATAAATATTATATCCTATTTTATTATCATTCAAATATTTTTCAATAACTTCAACAGCCCCTTTCTCGTTTCCTGGCGGGTTGCTTGAATCCTGCTCAATTAATTTTTTTAGTAGTTCTTTCATTTTATTACCAATTTTTTACTAGTCTTTGTTAATACTTTAATCTTTCTATTAATTTCAATAGTATCTTCTATTCTTATACCTAATTTATTTTTAATATAAATACCTGGTTCTATCGTTATAATTTCTTTTTTAGCTATATCTCTTGATTTTACGCCAATTTTAGGAGATTGATGAATCTTTCTCCCAACGCCGTGTCCTAAAGAATGTATAAAAAACTCAGCATATTTTCCGAGGGCCTCTCTTACTTCTTCAGCTACATTAGAATACTTAACACCTATTTTTAATCTTTTAATAGCATTTTTTTGAACCTTTAAACACAACTCATACAATTCCAATTCTTTTTTATTAGGCTTACCATAATATATCATTCTTGTCATATCTGAACAATATCCATTATACCTTACTCCAAAGTCTATGACGGTAAATCCTTTTAATTTAGTCTTCTTGGGAACGTGATGAGGATTGGCTGCATTTTTACTTGTGGCAACAATTGGTGGAAAGCTTGGCTTTAATTTTCTATTTCTTATCTCTGTTAATATAAAAAGTTCAATTTCTTTTTCTGTAAGAAATTTATGTTTAATCAACTCAGAAAAGATACTATCAGTAATCTCACATGCTTTTTTTATACACTTAAACTTCATATTGTTTGTTTCAAATCTATATATTTAAACATTACTAATAAAAAAGTTTAAATATTGGTTAATTATGAAGCTCATTATGGTTTATACTTATTACGATGGCGTACTTCAAATCGCTAATGTATTTTTAGTTATTATAGCAGGAATAATTGCTATTAGCATGTACAAACACAGCAAAAAGCAAGTGAGGGCATGGAAGCCGTTAATTATTGCTTTAGTATTATTTGCAGTTGAAGAAGTATTTGGTGCACTTCGTAGTTTTCAAATTTTTTCGACACCATATATAACACATATTATTCCTTCATTTATTTTAGCATTTCTTATTTATGCATTAGTATTACAAATTTTAGTAAGTCGAGGTATACTTAAATGACTCTTGGTTTGTGTGCTGGACTTATCGCGCCGTATTACAATCTAGTATTGGCTACTATTGTTGTATATTTATTTATTAAATTATTTCAAATAAAAAAACCTAAAGGCTATATTTTGCCTTGGAAATATTTATTTGTAGCTTTTAGTTTGTTTATTATTGAAACTATTATGACTATTTTAAGCGCACTAGGAAAGATAAGTTTTCCTCATATAATATTCCCAATTTTTGAAATGTCAATAATTTATTTATTTATTTATAGTCTATTATTACAAAGAGAGAAATTAAAATGAATAAAAAAGCTGTTTCCCCATTAGCTGCAACTTTTGTGTTGTTAGTTTGTGCTATAGTTTTGGGTGCAATAGTTATGAATATAGGAAGAAATTATGTAGAAGGAATCTCTGATGTAAACGAGCCTTCAATAGATGAATTAAATGACCCTTTGCAAATATTAAAAATTAGATATTCTAAAGGAGATATTACTCAAAAAGAATACGACACAATGAAGCAAGTCATTTCTTAAGTTTTTTTAATTTTTTTTAATAATTTTTTATTTCTTCATCAATTTCTTTTATTTTATCTGATTCTTCTCTTTTGTATTTCCATTTAAATATTTTATTTATTATCATTTTTATTTTGGAATTATCTGATTTTTTATTAATATATTTTTTATTTTCTTCAATTTTATTATTATTTTTTTCTATTTCTTTATCTAGTAATTTAATTTCTTCTGTTTTCTTCTTTATTCTTGATATTTTTTCTGCTTTTTTATACTTTTGGTATTTTCTTTCAATTTTTTCTTTTTTTGTTTTATTTTTCAAATATTCTTTGTTTTGTCTTATTTTCTTATTATATTCTTCTAATTCTATATTTTTTATTCTATCTTCTTCTCTTTTTATAAAATTTTTATTTTTAAATACAGAAAACAATTTTCTTTTTATTTTAGGCTGTGCAGTTTTTTTTGTAATATGTTGTTTGTTACCTTTAAGTTTTCTATTATGGTCATTTATTTGTTCTTTTAATAGCTCAAGTTGTTTTTTCTTTGGTATTATCACTATTTCATTATATTTTTTTAATTTTTCAATTAAAATTTTATTCTCTTGTTCTTCTTGTTTTTTTAATGTTATTTTTCGTAATTTTTTTAAACTTTTTTTTTCTTCTCTTTCTATTTTTTTTTCATAATACTTGTGACTAAGACATTCAATCTCTTTTTGTGTGTGTTTATGAAAAAACAAGTTATGTAAACTATTATTTATGATGTTTTTTAAATTTTCTTTATATAACAGATACTTCTTTTTTATTTGAGATTGTTTTCTCTTTTTATCAATTCTTCTCTTTTTTGCGTTAAGCTCTTTTTCTTTTTTTTCTTTTTTAGTATATCTTTTTATTTTAGCCACTCTCTTTAACTCCGTTTCTCGTATATCTTTTTCTTCTTTTTGTCTTTGTGTATATTCAAGGTTTGCTAATCTTATTTTTTTGGCTTTTCTAAATGAACGCAGTTTTTCCTCTTTTTCTAATTGACCTTTAGTTTTTATTAGTCCCATTTTCTTTCCTATTTTTCTAGGCACATTTCTTAAAGAAGTGACACCAAAATTTATCTTTTTCTTAAATATATTAATATTTTTTCTTATTCTTATTTTGTTTTTTCTTATTCTTTCTTTTTTTTCTTTTTTTATCTTATTTTTCCCCCTTATTTTTTTTGCTTTTTTTAATGAACTGAT
>CAYZMD010000026.1:0-14775 GCA_964479425.1 uncultured Methanosarcinales archaeon
CCAAGCAATATGAATACAGGCTCACAAATAGCAATTCTTGGAGGGGATACAAAACGAATAGATCTAAAAAATTTAGATTTGTCTATACTTAATTTGATTTCAGAAAATGCAAGAATAAGTTCTGTTGATATGGGAAAGAAATTAAATGTAACGCCAAAGACAATAATATCTCATATTAAAAAACTTGAAACTAAAAAAATTATATGTGGTTATACTACTCAAACAGACACTAAAAAATTGAATGAAAGCTCTATCATATCGCTTGTTAAGTATCATAATACATTTGTTAAACTAGAGGAAAAATTCATTGATTTTTTAACAATACAACCTGTTGTAAGGGGAATAACAAAAACATTAGGAGAATGGGATTTAGAAATAACATTTAATATCGCAAATAAAGATCAATTTAGGAACATGGAACTTGAAATTAAGGAAAGATTTGCACGCCTAATATATGATATTCAAAACATTACCATATATGAAAAGAGAAAAATAAATATTTTCCCAAAAATGATTACAAAAAACGACAGTATAAAAACTAGTAAAAATATAAAACTCTCTCGTAAAATTAAGCCTATTCTCGTTCGTTCTAAGGTCAAGTAAAAATTAGGATTATTAAAGGAGATAAGCAAGATTATATTTATTCTTTGGAAAATCATGAAATAATTAGTAGGGCAAAAGAGGTTGAGGGAAAAGATAAAGAACTTCTAATCTTCTTTTTATATCCCAGATTATAAAAATTTAAAACTTGAAGAAGTAAACTTTATCACTGATGAATTTGATAATCTCGAATTAGTTCATGACGAAATATACTGGTCCATAAGTATTTTAGATATAGAAAGATTAGCAAAAAGAGTGTTAAATTTAAGTGACTAATCTGTTCTAAAAAAGCCAAAGCCCCTTTTTTTTTAATGATTATGAGTAATATTGAGTATAACAGATGAGATTATGAAAAGTTTTGTCACAGGCAAAATTTGGATAGAAAATTTTGCAAGTATAATCTCTTAGTCGGGTTATATCTTTCTGTTAGGAATGAGGGATAGTTGCAAGTGGTTGCGAAGCGAATCCCTAAAAATTAGAATTTAGTGTCGTCTAATCGCTTCATAAATTGAACATAACCATTAGTTTCATAACCTTGCTTTTTCCAAAAATTAATCGCTTTAGATTTAGTATTTGACAATAAATCAATAGAAGTAATTTTTTTTTCTTTTGCAATTTCTTCAAGTTTTTTTGCTAATAGATTACCTATTCCTTTATTTCTTTGAGAAGAATCAACAACTGTATCTTCTATAATAATATGAACTCCATCTTGCCAAGTTTGAGTTTGACAAAAAATCAATCCTAAAACTTTTTTATTTTCTTCGACATATAGACAAAAACCTTTACCTCTTTCAAATATCTCAGATAATCTTTTGAAAGCCAGTTGTTTTGTCCAAATTTCGTCGTATGGTGGTTCTGAAAAAACTCGAACGAATAATTCTATTACTTTATTAATTTCAGATTGATTTTTAATTAATTTAACTTCCATAAAATATTAAAACATAGTTATGAATAAATACTTTACTATTTAAGACACTAAATTCTAATTGAATTGAACATGACGTTAAGTGAGGTGCAAAGGAATTGGGAGAAGACCGAGCTGAGGTCTGAACTTCTAAATTCCTATTTAATAGTATTATATCAAAGAACTATTTTTCTTTTTTTTTTAATAGTATATAATTCATCCATTATGTTTTTCATGCTGATGTATAGAAATTTGTTCTCTTCTGATAAGTCTTGAAGTAAGTTTTTCATTTTTACTCTTTTAGATACTTTATATTTGAATGCGCAATCTTCTGGTACTATTGGAAATTTTTTGGTTTTTATATATTCTATAATGTCAGCTTCTCTGACGTGTATCAGTGGTCTAATTACAATGTTTACTTTGTCTTCGGCATATACTTTTGGTTTAAGTCCAAGAAGTTTTGATGAGTAAAATATGTTTAGTAGTAGTGTTTCCATTGCATCATCTAAATGATGTCCTAAAGCAATTTTATTGCATTTTAGTTTTTTTGCTAAATGATATATTACTCCTCTTCTTAATCTGCTACACATAAAACAAGGATTTTTTGGAGGATTACTTTTTACAATTTCATTTATTGTTGTTCTTTCTACATGATAAGGTATATTATTTTCTTTCAAATACTCTATTGCTTTAGAATAATCCATGCCAAAGTTTGCGTCAATTATTACAGCAATGATTTCAAAATCTATTGGAGCTTTTCTTTTTAATTGTAATAGAACATCTAATAATGTCCAGCTATCTTTGCCACCGCTGAGGCCAACCATTATTTTATCTTTATCGTCAATAAGATTGTATCTGTGAATTGCTTCTCCTGTATGATGTAAGATTCTTCTCATTTTAATATGTGGCCTTGGCTACTCGCACCTTCTCACAGTCTTTCCGAAGAAAAGCTCAAAGGGGTTTAAGACCAAGGCCTATCTCTTTTATTGGAGGTTTGTTTTTAAAGGTTACCAAAATAATTGTATAATAAATATATTTTTAGTTAAAATAAAGAAGTTATAAAAAATGTATGCGCCGGCGGGGACTTTCATAGGCGAACTATTGTTCAATCCAATTTGAACCCCGATAAGTGGCTTGGAAGGCCACTGTCATAGCCATTAGACCACCGGCGCGATGTATATTAGAATTAAAATTTCATTTATAAATATATTGGTTTTTGTGTTGCTCTATTACATCTTAATTCGTTTTTGTGGTGTTTTATTGCTTCTTCATTTGTTTTAAACATAGGAATTATCTCTCTTAATTTTACAATATCTAATATTTCAATAATTAATTCATTCGGGTTTGACAAGTACATTTTATTTTGTTCATCATATTTTTCTTTATATATAGTTACTAATAGTCCAAGTCCTGAAGCATCTATATATTCAACATTTTCTAAATTTAATAGAATAGAAGTATTTTCATCTGCTTTTATTGATATCTCAAGTTCGAAATTATTTGTTTTGCATAAATCTCCTTTTATATCATATATCATTAAATTATCAATAAATTCTTTCTCTATTTCAAACATGAACAGATAAAGCTAAATTTATTTAAATGTCTTCTTGTTTTTTATAAAAAATGTCTGATTATCACGAAATAAAAGCTGAATACGATGCATATTATAAACATCTATTAATGACAGGAATTCCTTTGTATAGAGATACTAAGCTTGGTACGTGGGGAAAAGCTATTATTGAAGAAGTTCATGAAATATTTAAAAATATTAAATTAGATAAATATAGTAATTTTCTTGATTTAGGTAGTGGTGATGGTTGTGTAACGCTTATTGCCTCTTTGTTTACTGAAGCGTATGGCGTTGAGTGCGATAAAGAACTTATTGATGCTAGTGTTAATATTCGTGATAGTTTGAATTTGAATGCTAATTTTGTTCATGCTGATTTTAACAAGTTTGATATTAATGAATTTGATGTTATCTTTATACATCCAGATAAACCTTTTCATAGAGGACTGGAAAAAATATTTGAGAATTATAATGGGATGTTAATCGTTTATGGTGAACATTTCTTGCCAACAAATCTAAAGTTAATTAAGGATTTAAGAAAAGAAAAATTAAATGCGTTTATTTATAAAAATTTAAGACAATAATATTATCTCTTCTAATTGTTTCCATATTAACTCTAAAAGAATGTTTGTTGATTAATTCTATTTTTTTTGCATTATATAATTGATAATATAAATCATCTTTTTTTGTGCTTAGTATCTTTTCATAATAAAATAATCTACCATCAAGTCTTCCATATAATAAATTTACAGATTCAGGAGTGTAAATTGCAATACATTTTAGCATACTCGTATAATTTTTAGCAATTGCTTTTGAATATTTTTGAATAATTGCCAAATGTTTTCCTGCTAAAATAAGGCTTGCAGGACAATCAAATTTGTGTGGAAAATGACTAATCAATGCATGATCAAAATATGTACTAAGGATATTTAATTCAGCTAGATTTTCCATTGATATTGTGTTTTTGGTGATTGGAACAATAAAGTCATTATTTCTTTTTGATTCTTTTTCAATATTTTCTGCAAAAAATTTACAACAACATTCAGGATATCCAAGCATCATACCTAAGCTGATATGATCTTGATTTTGTTCGTATTCTTTTGCATATTTTGCTTTTTGTCTTTCTTTACTTATATATAATACAAGAAAACCTTTATCAGAAATTGTACCTTTATTACTGAATTTTTTATGCGCATCTAGCATACTGACTTTAAAATCTGCGTTCTCTATGTATAGATTGTTTTTAGCACACCAATTTTCTACCTGTTCTAAATCTTTTTCAACAATCATTATTCGCGCAACAGGTTTTATGTTTTCAACTACATATAGAATTTCCAGACTTTTAATCTTACTTTTGAATATTTTTATTAATTCGTCAAGCATAGTATATTATTTCCTGGTTGGCTTATTAAAACTTTATATTTTTCAGTCTATATACTGAACCGCAAATGAAATTTTTAACTTTTGCGGTTGGTACACTAAAAAATTATAAATTTTTGGTGTCCCAGAAGCTATAGCTTCTAAGGATATACTAATCCGTAAAAATAGTTCTAAATTTCACTTACGGATCAGTATATTTTGATTGTGTTATTTCTTATCTGGTTGAATAAATCTAAAGCATTTATGCCGTTGCTTATTATGTCGCCCACTTTGTTAAATGCTACATCATGAACTCCATTTGTTGCAGGATTAAAGTCAAGATTAATTGAAGTAGCTAATTCTCCAATATTTTGTTCATGAATCTTTTCCATCCAAGCAATTTGAAATGAGAAAGCTTTAGCTTCCTCTTTGATACTATCATTTATAGGCATTGTTATTGCATGACCTAGCTCATGGCCAATGGTTAATAGCACCTTATCTAGTTCATCCTCTTT
The DNA here is from genome assembly GCA_964479425.1 of uncultured Methanosarcinales archaeon. GTDB lineage: Archaea > Nanobdellota > Nanobdellia > Woesearchaeales > CAYSVS01 > CAYSVS01. The sequence goes on from CAYZMD010000026.1 coordinate 4,946, forward strand.
AACTATTATTTGCGATATTTGTCCTAAATGTCTTCTATTTAGAGTTACTCCTCTTATTCCTATATTATTCATGCCTGTTAATTCAACAAATTCGTCTTCATTGCAAATTCGAATATCAATATCGTTTGGTAATTTTGTATTTGTTGTTGCCTCAAAAGCTTGATTGATTAAATCTTCAATCTCATTTTTTTCTCCAATAAATCTTTGTCTTATTCTATTAGGATTTAAGAAAGGGTCAGGAGTAAAATAATATTGATGTTGAGTTTGTTTCATATATGATGGTTCTTGAACTGAATTACTTGAATATATTCTACTTGGTTCTTGAAATAAATTAAAATCATTATGTACAACTGCTTCAATTCCTGAATTGCAAGTAGTATAACTTGCTTGAGGAGCACAGCTAGCACAATAACTTACTATAGGTGCGTAGCCTTGTGAAATTATATTGTTGTACATTTTAGTGGTATATTACCTTTTTTATTCCTAATGGGTCTGGATCTTTTGTATTATAACTTGTTAGTGGATTTTTGGAAGTAGTAGATCTATTATATATAGTTGGCATAAGAGATTTTGAATACTTATCCTGCATCGGATTTATTTTATTTAATCCAAGAGGATTATACCCAAGAACGCCAGGTAGAATTATGGGAGTACTATAGTGGTCAACATTAGAGTTGTTAATGTATGATGATCTAAAACTATTTTTCCCTGCTGCATTGACTAATGCTGCGTTTTTTTCTCCTTGTGACATAGTATAATTAAACTGCCTCCTCTAAAGCTGTATATGGCGCTTCTTTAGCATCCTTTCCAGCTTTGTATTCACCCATTGATATAACATTTGAAGTTACATACGGACTTTCTTCAGCATCCTTTCTTGTGTAAGTTTTATCGACAATTTTTGATAACATGTTTCTTGATTTTTTTAGTCCTGCTTTGTACACATCCATTGATATAACATTTGAATCCTGTTCAATTAATTCTTTAAGATCACCAATGTTATATTGGTTGAATTGTCCCATGACAAGATCTTTCTCTTGTTTTACTGTATTAGTTGAGTATTGTTGCATTATGCCTAGGAAAATATCATATCCTATATTATCTTCTTGAGATGCAACTTCTAGTAATTCGTTTTTTGTAAATCCATATTTCGTTTTTTGATCTAATTGAGATTCAACACTATCGTCTTCTATTCCAAGAGTTTTGTAAAATGCATTGACGAATTTAGTAATGTTTTTCGGATCTTTCAAATCTTTATTGCTATATCCTAAATCAGTTTTTGTTTTAGCATAAGCACTAAATAATTCGTCTTTCCTTTGATCATTTCTGTCAGAGACTTTATCGTATTGTTTGGTTAGTTGTTCTAGTTTCATTTTTTCCTCTTGAGACTTTAATGTATATCTCTAAGTATATAGATGATTTATCTTTATAAAGAAACTTAAACTATAAATACAAAAAGTGAGACATTTTGGTCATAATAGTCCATTTGAAAGATTATTTATTTCGTAGCTTTCCGATGAATTATAAACCGTTGTTTGGAAAAACAGAAGAAAAAAAAGAAGAGCCTAAATATAATCCTGGCTTAGAAATCTTAACAAAGATTGACGCTGTAAGCACGACTATTCTTTATAATGGTCATAAATCTTTGTATGTTAATAAAAAAGTTTAAATATTCTAATATTTATAATTGTTATATGAACATAAAAGAGGGACAAGGTAAGATTTTTTTATTTAACCTAATTGCAATTCTATTTTTCACTATATTGTTTGCTTTACAAAATAATTGGGAATTTATGATTTACGTCGCTGTCGTTATATTTTTTGCATTAATTATTATAAAATCTAATAAAATTGTTAATTATCCTAACTATGTACTTTGGCTACTTAGTATATGGGCATTTTTTCATATGGCTGGCGGTGGATTATATTTTTTTGGAATAAGACTTTATGATATTGTTTTTATTAATATTATTGGAGCTCCTTACTACATATTAAGATATGATCAAGTTATTCATGCTTATGGATTCTTTTGCGCTACATTAGCTATGTATTATTTAATTAAACCAATGCTTAAGAAACATGACAGATGGATATCCTTAGGGATTGTAATTGCAATGGCTGGGCTAGGTCTTGGAGCATTAAATGAAATTATTGAATTTTTAGTTACCATAATGGCGTCATCAACTGGTGTTGGTGGATATGTTAATACATCCTTAGATCTTGTTTTTAATTTAATTGGCGCAATTTTTGCGGTGATTTTTGTCAAAAATAAAAAGTAGTGAATATTTCTTAGTCTCGTGATTAATAGATAGTGTTCATTGAAAAAAGAGAATATCATTTATGTTGCTAATTTAAACGCAAAAGATAAATATGAGCCAATCTTTGATAAATTAAAATGACTGATTACGAAGCTAAAATTAAAATACTCGAAGCTGAGCTTGTTAGAAAAGATAAAATTATTGAGGAATTAAAAGAACAGAATACAATTTTAATGAGAACGATGTTAAGAGAAAAGGAAAAAACGACTCAAACACATAATAAGCTTTCACAAGTCTCCAAAAAATAATACTTCAGCAGCAATTTTTCCAAACATTGGTTGTTTTACATCATAGCATTTTATTTTTGAATTAGGTATATTCTTTTTAAATTTCTCTAATATTGAAAATTTATCTTTATTTGTATATTCGCCTTTCAAAACTAGAATAGTATAATTTATCTTATTCTTATTTACGTTACAAAATAATGTATTAATACTGTGCTCCGTATCTTTTAGTTCAAGTTCATATGTTGCATGTTTATTCTCAAGATCAATAATTTTTGTGCACTTAAATGCAGACCTTAAAATGGAATATCCTTTCTCAACTTGCATTAGTTTATCTATTTGTTCAATGATTTCTGGATTGCTTCTTATTTCTTCACTAAATTCTAAGTTAAATACTATCTCGGGATTTTCTATCCCGGCAATCTCTTCATTAATCTTGTCAAGAAGTTGTGTATTCTTATTTAGCCCCTCAACAATCTTTTTTAATTCTTTTAAACAAGCTAATGGATTATTACTCTTTAAGTTTATTTTAAAATTAGGAAAAGACATATTCATAGAAATTGATTCTTCTTTCTTTATCATAACTTGTAGAACTAGGGAATCTTTATATAGTTTTTTGTTAAGAAATATACAGATTAGGACTTCAATTGTTAAAAAACATTATAGTTAATATATAGTTAGAATTAATTATGATTTAGTATCTATTTTGTTAAATTTTGTTCCTTTTTTGCTTGTCTTCTATAACTTGCGTAAGGATCGTCAGGAGAATATTTTGCAGGCTTAGGAGCAATAGTCTCAACATCACATTTAGGACATTTAGATTTCATTGTATATTGTTTACAAATTGGACATTTGAAGATATGTTTTGCCATCTTTTAGTTTATTTTTTTAGATTCTTCTTTTGTGTATTTGAATTCACCACCATTATTGTCCATATCTTTTTGTATACGGGTAACAACGGAGTCAAGAATCTCTTCTGCTATTTCATAGTTGTCTGCAATTATTGTTAATGCATGTTTTCCTGCACCTAAATATTTTATATCTGTATTCTCTTTGCCTTTTATTGATTCAGAAAGTGTCTTTTTTATTATTTCAATACCATTAGGAGCATAAGTTTTTAGTTCAAGCTTTACTCTAATTTCAACCTTTATTGGTTTTATTCTTTGTCTTATTACTTCTTCTAATTTTGTTGCAATCTTTTTGTCTATTCCAATAGTGCTTAAATCTAAATCATTATCAACAACTTCATAGAAAGCTGTATATAAATGTCCAAATTTAGGTAATATTATTTCACTAAGCAGTTTATACAAATCAAATGTTTTCATACCCATTTCTTTGGAAACGAATTCAACAATTTTTTCTGCTTTTTGTTCTTGTTTAATCTCTTCAACTTTTTTTCTTCGTTGATTTTCATTTACTCGTCTATATGATAAGTCAATATAACCTTTTTCTTTGTTTATCTTAAGAACTTTACATACTATAACTTTTCCTTCAACAACATAGTCTCTTATATTTCTTATTCTTCCTGGAGAAACTTCAGAAATATGAATCATTCCGCTTTTGCCATATTCATCAAGATTAGCAAAAACACTATGAAATTGAACTTTACTAACAGAACAAAGTACTAATTCTCCTTCTTCAGGATAACCTTGTTTTCTAAATAGCATTATGCTAGTACCTCAAGAACTCTTGCTTTGATTTTTGCTTTTCCGCCTGTAGGATCAGCTAATATTTTATCACACACTAAGCATTTTACTTGTTGTGCTGCTTTACCAAACATTATTTGCTCATTCTTACATTTTGGACATCTGATTTTTACAAATTTTGATTCGTTCATTTTTATATCCTCCTTATTCCCAAAAATTGAGGTTGCTTTATAAATCTTATGATTAATTTTTGAAAATGTACATATGTAATATTTCACTAATTGTCATCCACTGTAAATAATTTTGAATTATGAACATCAAATAATCCTATTCTTGCTCCTGCATCAAGCCAACCATGGGCATAATTAAGTGCAGCAAATGCATTAATCCAATCACCTTTTTTTTTGAAATGCTCTGCATCACTGTAGTATCTTTCAATCATATCTTTAAAGTCATTTCGTTCTGCAACCATGTTTAATCTGTTTTTACTATCAAAAGCCATATCCATAGCTTCTTTTGTGATTGCAAAGTATTTACTTAATTTTTCTTCAGTTACTTCTTTCATTTTAATAAAAGAAAAAAAAATTATTTTTCCTCAACAGATGATTTAGGCATAGGCCTAACTACTGTTAAAGGAATTACATCTTGTTCCATTTCTAGCTTAGCTATTTCAATTGGATTGTAATTGATTTTTTCTAAATCTTCTTCTTTTAGTTTAATCAAAAAAGGAGCACCCATTGAAATCTGTAGTGCTCTTGAACCCAATATTCTAGCTCTTTCGAATTTTGTAAACATCTTTTTCACCTACAAAAATTTCCGAAGTTCCTTTGTTTTTGCAATTGCTAACTTAACCATTGTATCAACTTCATCAATAGTTAATGGTTCTTCGCCACCTTTTTGAAGAGCGCAAAGTTCATCTTTCTCAGTTGTTGCAACTGTTAATCTTGATTCGTAGCTTTCTTCTTCTTCTGATAATGGATCTACAACCAACTTGTTACCGATTTTTAATACAGTACAAGATAAAGGAGTGTGTGCTAAAGGTAAGCCTTCATCTGTCTTATTTTTATAATCAATAATGCCGTCCTTGATTGCTGGAAGTTTTGTATTTTTGATTGCTGCAATTGCTGCAAGAGCACCTGCATCAAATAAATTACCTGCATCATTAATTGGGCAAATATCTACGATAACTGTCCAAACTTTTTCTCCAGGAGTAACACAAAGCTTGTGTGTATCAATACTATGACTTTCTCTGATACCTCTATCAATAACTCTTGCTAATTCAATAGCTTGTATTGAAGGTGGTCCAGGATCAAATCTAGGATGACTTAAAGGCAGTAATTCAACATTAATCATTAAAGTTCCTTGGTCAGGAGCATCTGAATAAGGTGTACCTAATTCCATTTTTACTCCAGCCATAACTTGTGTATCGCCAATTGTAACTAATGCACTACCATCTGCTGTTGATGAAACATCAGTTTCAATACTGATTGGTTGTCTGTATTCATCAAATTTTCTACCATCAATTCTGGTGTCTTTTTCTGCAAGTTTATGTACGTAGTCTTTATTCATTTTAGTCACCTTCATATTTGGCTTTTAGCGCTGCTTTTTGAATATCATAGATTTTTTCAGCTGCTATCATTCCTGCTTCCATAGCTTCTTTTAAACTTTCTGGACTTAAGATTCCATCCATTTGTAGTAAGCTAATCTTTTTTGATTGTGGGAATATACATAAAGGAATATCCGCAACGCCAGCGTCGCACTCATATGCTTCTTCTGCATAATCTAAATCAACAACAACTTTGTCGTCAACTTTTCCAACTGCAACTGAGCATGCTAAGTCTTTCATTAAAAATCCTGCATCAGCTAAAGCTAATGATGCTGCACAAATCCCTGCGCATCTGCTTCCTGCATCAGTTTCTGGAAGTTCAATATATACGTCAACTACTGAATTTGGAAAATCACTTAAATCAAGTATTGGTAAAAGTGCATTTGCAGTAACCATTGAAATTTCTTTTGCTCTTCTGTTTGTTCCTGGTCTTACTCTATTTCCCATTCCTGAAAATGGCATCATATTATAATGACATCTTAAAACTCCTCTTTTTGGATTTGCCAAAAATTTAGGATAAAGATTTTTTGGACCATATACTGCAGCGTAAGCTGTAGATTTTCCTATTCTAAACCAACCGGAACCATCTGCATTTTTGATAACTCCAACTTTAGCTTCAATAGGTCTTGTCTCGTCAAATTTTCTGCCATCTAATCTTTTATCATAACCCATTCTCATCACCTTTTGGTATAATCTTTTGTCCTGTTTCTTTTTCTAGCCACTGTTTGATTATATCAGTTAAACCACTAATGTGAGCTTTGCTTTCAATCATTTCGATTGTTTTGACAGCAAGTAAAACATTTTTTGGTTCTTCTCCGCTTAACCAAATCATTCCATTTTGACCAACAATTATTTTGCAACCAGTTGCTTGTTTAATCATACTAACCATTGAACCTTTTTTTCCAATGATTCTTGGAACTTTTGACGGTGTAACATATACAATTCTTCCACCATGTAATCTTCTTAATCCAGGGCCTTTCATTGATAAATCAATCAATTTCTGACTAGTTACAGTTACAATTTTACCTACCACGTAGTCTCCAATTTGATATATTTGGCTTAAGTCAGCTCCTCTTGGAATAAATTCAGATGTCGCATCTTTAACATTCATCATAGCTTGATAAGCTGAATTTGTAGTACAGCTCCATCCACTAAACATGATGTCTTTTACTTTTGCTATTATTGTATCTCCTTTCTTTGGCTGATATTTTCCTGCCAAAGGTATTAATTTTAAGGCTCTACCGTCAATGTAAGTTAAACCTACTCTTGCTGCGTGTATATTTTCGCCTTCTCTGTATGTCCCGATACCCGGCAAGTAATCCATTCCTTTTGCCAAGATTTCACCGGGAACAACGATTTGTTTTTCTTTTACTAAAATATTTCCCATTTTTATTTCACCATTTTACTATTTATTGTACCATGAGTTATTGAGTTTAATTTATCAAAAAATTCTTCACTCAATCCTGCTGGAATCTCAACAACGCAAACAAGGTTGCCTTCATTATCCCAGTCTTGTCTTTCCACTTTTCCCATGCCTTTGATTGTGCCTATGCATTGTTGTGCATAATTGCTTTTTATTTCAAGCTGAAATTTTTTCTTGTCAAACTTTATTGGAATAATTGGTCTTAATGCCTTCATTATTCCTTCGACTTGTTCTTCAGCATTTTTCAATTCATCAATTTTTACTTTAGCTTCTTCTATTGCAGCTTCAATTCTTGTTAATGGATGTGGTATCCCTGTTTTTGGGTCAATAGCATTGACATGAATTATGTTGATGATTCTTTTTCTCTTTTCTTCTCTTAATTTTTCTCTATGCTCTGCTGTTACTTGAATTTCTCCTTCTTTGATTATTCTTTTAGCAATCTCTAAAATGTTAGTTGTTTCAAATAATTCTTGCATTTTATCTTCGCTTGCAAGCATACCTTTCTTAGCATCTGCAAAGATTTTTTCTGCTTTTAATACATCTTTGATATCGACATCTTTTCCTTCTCTAAACGCAATAGCTAAATCAGGATCAATATCTATTTCAAAAGTAGTTCCTCCCTTCTTTAGTTTTGCCATATTCAAATGCTCTTTTTTTTGCTCTTTATCGAATATGTTTTGTCCAGGCATTTTTGTTTACCTCTTCTTCTTTATGTCTACAAACATTTTTTCAAGTTTTGTTTTTGACATCTTTGTGAATTTTTTATCTTTTGTTGTGATGTATGCAACATCTAGTCTATTTGCGTTAAAATTATTATCTAAAACTTTTGATAATGCTTTTATTGCTACTTTTATACCTTCTTCGACAGACATTTCTGGTTTGTATTCTTTGTGAAGAATTTCTTCAACTTCTACTTCGCCTTCTCCAATAACACTTGCTCTATACTGAAAATAGATGCCTGTTGGATCTGTTTCAAATAATCTTGGTCCATTTGCATCGATACCTGCAACAAGAACTGAAACCCCAAAAGGTCTTAACCCTGCTGATTGTGTGCAAATTTGTTTTAGGTTACTAATGTCTTTAACAACTGCTAATGTGTCTATAGGACTATCGTATGTTACTCTATTTTGTTGTGCTTTTAATTGAGATCTTTCAATTAATACTCTAGCATCTGAAATAATTCCTGACGCTGTAGCTGCAATATGTTCGTCAATCTCCCAAATCTTTTCGATTGCTTCAGAAACAACGAAACTATCAACGATTCTTTTATCGCTGATTAATGCTACTCCATCTTTGCATACTAATCCAATAGCTGTACTACCTTGTCTTACAGTTTTTTTAGCATATTCAACTTGTAGCAATCGTCCATCCGGACTAAACATTGTAATTGCTCTATCGTATCCCATCATTTGATGACTCATTGGTTGCATTTTCTTATCCTCCCTTTTAACTTGCGATTAACTTTGCTTTTTTTATGGTGCCGCTCACACCTATGTTTTTTATTATGACTTTGTTTTTGTTAATGTTTGTTGTCATTATCAATGCTGATTTGATTTCGTCAACATATTTATGACCAACTCTGATAACTCCTTTTTGATTGTTATAAGTGTCAGGTAAAACTTTAATCCCTGCCCTTGCCACGCCTAACTCTCCTATAAATTTGAAAATTTGTGCTTTTAGGGTTTTGCAAACTATTTCCTTTGTTAAAGATTTCTCTGAAATTATCTCATAAACTAGATATCTCTTTCGTTCTTTTAAACTTGGTAATAGTTTTAACTTCATTTTACAACAGTTTTCATTAACTGAGAAGATTTAATTGCTTTTTCTCTTCTTCTCTCTACGCTCAGAAGAATTGTATGTTTATTTATAAATGTATGGGTCTATATAATTCATATTATATTTAAAAGGATATTCACTTTTTTTCCGTTTTTTTTGACTATTTTACCTGGCGCTATAATTTAGGCAAAGTTGGAAAATGAAGAAAAGGGCGAATAGTTCATTTATCAATAAGTTGTAATAACCAAAACAATTATGAGAAGAATTTTTTCACTAAGGTTATGCAAGAAAAACAGATAAAACGTGATGAACTAGAACCTACTTGCTGTTAGACGTTCTGAAGGAGCAAAGCGACCGAAAGCGTAGCGTCCACTTGATTTTGAAAAAACAAATTTCAATCTTTTTTTGGCAATTTAAACTACATTATATTAAGAAAGTCGGTTTCTTTTCTTCTATCTATCAACTTATGGGCATGTTTCATTTCTTCAGGAGTATAAATATAGATTATCTTAAACTTTCCAGAAGTGGTTTGTTTAACATTATCGTGATGGACTTTAAGAATGTGAACAAGTCCCCAATAAAGCCATTTGCCATTAATATTTTGAACTAAGAAATTACGTACTGGCGGTAATTTATATATTCTGATTTTTGGTTTATCTTTAAATTCAAAAATCTTATCTTTAAAATCATCCGCTGTAAATGGTTTTATTTTATGTTGTTCATAATCTAATTCTTTTGGAAAACCTTGCTCTTTAGAAATTTGTAATGTGTCGTTTATTTGAATGAAACTTCCCATAGTATATGTTTAAATTCTCAACTATTTAAATATATTTATTTTTT
>CAYZMD010000027.1:0-14464 GCA_964479425.1 uncultured Methanosarcinales archaeon
TGATATTGCCTTATCTCTTGGCAGTAAATATTTGCCTATTAAAGATGAAATAACATAATTTAAAAAATAAAATATACTTAACGGAATTAATAAATATAAAATACTCATAGGATTTGCAACTATTGATTTAGACTTAAGTGAAATTGCCACAAAAATTATTCCAATGACTGCTAAGGTGGATAACAAAGGAAACTTTTTCTTGATGTTTTTTTGAAAATGTGCTTCTCCATAATATTTAACTAATATAATTTGAGTAATAAACCCAAAAATTAAAGGCAAAAATATGACCTTACCTAACTGAATGAATGTTTGAATAATAGGTAGGACTATCGTCTGACTCATGAAAAATTTAGTATAAAAAGGCATCAGTAAAGAACCAAGTATTAATCCAATCATTGTTGTTTTAATTGCAATATTAACATTGCCTTTTGCAAATCCTGTCCAAGAAATTGTCATACCACTCGTGGGCAAAAGTGCCATCAATAATAGTCCATATGCAAGATATACATTATTACTAAAAAAAAAAATACCTAAAAAATATCCTATAATCGGAATTATAATAAAGTTTATCGATTGTATAAGGACTTGAGTTTTAAGACAACATGATGAAAATACTGATTTCATATTTAATGTGACCATCATAGGATAAATCATCATTATTGTCAAAGGAAGAATTAAGCTTTTCAAAAAAGAGGGATTAAAAAAATATCCAAAAAAAATTCCCATAATCATAGAAATTGGAATTACTACGACTAAATTCTTTTTTAAATAACCTAATTTATTCCACATTTTATTTTTACCTAATGCTGTTCATGACCACAGCCTTGAGTCTGATTTTCCAACTTGTTCAGATTTTCAATAGCTTCTTTTACTATCGTGTAATCTCCTGTTTTTAATCCTAAACCTTTTTCTTGAATAATTCCAATTGCTCTTCCACCAATACCCTTAGCAAATATTGTAGTTGGATTTACAGCTTCTTCTATTTGATCGATTGGACTTTTGTTTGGATCTGTATGTGAAAGATTGTTTTCAATTATTTTCAGTTCTTTCTTTTCTACATCATATACTCCAAAAAAAGGCGCATGACCAAAATGTTGACTTATTTCAGAATCCATTCCATTATCATTTAGTAAAGGGAAAAATATTCTTTCATTTGATTTTTCTTCTTTTTTAATTCCTGCGTGAGATTCTGCAATTTCAGTAATTAATTCCAGTTTATTATTTACAAAATCTGATAATGCATCTGTTATAACTCCTGAAGCAGCATATACTTTAATACCTAATTTATTTAATACATTTGTTGCATTAGGACCTAGCGCTCCTGTAATTATAGCATCAATTTTTAATTCGCCCATTTGCTCTGCAGCCTTTATTCCTGCTCCATGACCTTGTATCGCACCTTGGTTTTGAACTGCATCAAAGATTCCTACTTCTTTACCTTCAATATTCACAATTAAAAAATAAGGACATCTACCAAATCTTTGATCAACTTTGTTATGAAGTTTTTCTCCATCTGAACTTATTGCTATTTTCATTTTTTTTCCTCCAACAATTTCATTGTCATTTCATTAAACTTTTTAGTTAGTATTATATCATTCCCTTTTATAAATGGTATACCTTTTTCTGATGAATCTATAATTTCTTTTGATAATTTTATTTTTCCAAGAAAATTTAAATTTTTATTTTTACATTCTATTTGGACTGTATTGCTTCCAAACAATCCTCCTGACATATTTTCAATAATTCCTAATATGGGAATATTCATCTGATTGCAAAAATCAATTGATCTATTCATATCCATTATTGAAACTTTTTGAGGTGTAGACACAATTATTGCACCCTTGATATCTGGTAATAATTGTGTTGTACTAATATGTTCATCTCCAGTACCTGGAGGGAAATCAACAATAAGATAATCCAATTCTCCCCATTCTGTATTCTCAAATAACTGTTTTATTATATTATGTTTCATAGGGCCTCTCCATATCACTGCGGAGGCATCAGGAATGTATCCTGCAATTGAAACAACTTTTAATTTAGGATTAATCATAAAAGGAATCAGTTTCTCTTTTTTAACTTTAAATCTTACATTATCATGTCCTAACATCTTTAAAACATTTGGGCCATGAATATCTACATCTAATATTCCTACTGAATACCCCTTCAGAGAAAGAGAGTAAGAAAGATTTACTGCAATAGTTGTCTTACCTACTCCACCTTTTCCACTCATGACCAATATGCTTTTTCTCATTTTTATTATTTTACCCTTACTTTCTAGTCATTAAAACTTCACATTTTGGACATTTTAATTGATTACAAGGTTGCCCTCTTATATGAAGTTGTTCATGTCCACATTCAGGACAAATGCATTTTCCTTGAGGTCCTGCATTTTGATTTTTTTCTGGATTTTGTCCTTGACCTAATCCCTGGCCTCGTCCTAAACCTAATCCTTGGCCTCGTCCTAAACCTACTCTTTGTCCTAAACCTCTACCTTGACCCATTGGGCCTGTTCCGTCTCCACCTGGCATTTTATATTCACCTCCATGAATTTTTATTGCCTTACCATTAATTAAAGCATCAGTAGTCTTTTCTCGAGCTCTTGTCAAAGTTCTTTGAAAAGTAGACTGATGAATAGTCATTTTTTTTGCAGCATCTACTTGACTTAATTTTTCAATATTTGATAATCTTAAAGTTTCTAATTCGTCTAATGTGATTTCAACCTCTTCAAGTTGAGTTAAAGGAACAGCTCTTGGTTTGAAATAAGTTACATCAGGCTCGAAATTTACTGTTTTTATTTTTCTTGGTCTTACCATTATGCATTATAATGCATAATCTTATTTAAAACTTTCGGAATTATATGATAGAAAAATAAATTTACTTGATTTTTTTGTGGACTTTTTCCAAATTTTTGACTAATTGATTAAGACAATTATTCATTTCGTTTTCATTTTTCGTACCAGTACAAACCAACTTCCCATTAGAAAACAATAAAAAACTCGCATTAAATGGTTGTGTTATCTTATACACTAACCCAGGGAATTGTTCTGGTTCATATTCTGTATTTTTAAGTTTCATTGCAAGGCTATTTAGATTAAGTTCAAATCCCAATTCACCTGACCCAACCATATTCTGAATTTTAAGTACTGGATCTATTGTTACATCAATATCTACTTTTTTAAGATGACGAATAACTTTGTAAATAGATTTCTTTGCGCTAGCTATGTCTTTTGCTCCTGTACAGACAACTTTTCCAGATGAGAACAACAAAGATGATGTTTTTGGTTCTTTTATTCTTATAACTAATCCAGGAAATTGCTCAGGATTATACTCTACATTAGTTAATGTAGATGCAATTTTCTCTAATTGCAATTTGTGTTTTAAATCAGTTGTTACAACAAGATTTACTACCCTTATATCTACCATATTATCACCATATTAAATGCATAATATTAATAGAATATCATAACTAACGATAAATGTTTCTATTATGCCCACTTGAATTGTAATATATAATTATGTTTGAATATTTCAGTATTCTGCATTATTAATTTTTAAAGTAAAGAAATAAAATTAAATTTCAAAAAGTTATATTAATGATAAAATATTAGTGTATTAAAATGGGACTTAATTTTAGAGATTACATAAAAGGAGATTATGAGAAATACATTCAAGTTCTTGTAAAAGACAATATGGAACAATTATTTATAGAAAACTTTGGTGGATGGTCAGATTTAGTAAGTGAAAAGAAATTCTTTGACGTTGTTAATTCAGGATTTGTTCAATTATTCTTTTTAGATGATATTTTTGTTGGGTACGTATCGTTTAACCCTGAAAAGAATTATGACAATTCATATTTAATTAATGATATACATATTGTTAAAAAATTTCAAAGGAAAGGTTATGGCAGCGAAATTTTAAATTTTGTTATAAAAAAGACAACTGAATTAAATTGTAAGCGTTTGAAAATATTTGTTTTTGAAAATAATCCATCAATTAATTTTTATAAAAAAAATAAATTTAAAACAATTGAATTCTTAGAAAAATCTAAAACTTGTGTTATGGTAAAAGATATTTAATATAGAAGACTTTGATTAACCTCTAAAATTTTAGTTTTTTAATGATTTATTTAATATATCAAAGTTATTTATATAGAGTTTATTAAAACCTTTTATAATTACAAATAAGTATTATACAATATAAATAAAAAACATTTATATATAGATAAATATAAAATATAGTAAAAAGAGGTGCGTACTAATTTCAAAGAATAAGTTAGATAATTTTATACAGTATATTATCCCTCCTGCATTAGTCTTACTTCTAACTTTTACAATAATAGAATTATTCTATGACATATCTAAATTTGCTATTTATATTAATATTTTTGATATATTTGTGATCACTATTTTTGCAATTGATTTATATTTCAGATGGTTTGAAACACCTCAAATTATTCCTTTCATAAAAAAACATTATTTAGACATTATAGCGACAATACCTTTTAATTATATTTTTGTAGGAATTGAATACTTGTCTTTAACAAGAGCATTAAGAGGAGTAAGAATATTATCAAGAGTTGCAAAGTTTGCAAGATATGGCAAACTAATTCGACTATTAAGAATGCCAAGATTTCTTAAATTAGGAAAACAAGTAAAGACTGCTAAAATAAAAAAAATACAGCCACATGAAAAAAAAATGAAAGGTGTATTAAGTTTTAGAGTAATTCTACTTGTAACAATAAACTCAATCATGGGAACAGGAATATGGTTTTTAACTGCTGCGGGAGCAAAATATGCAGGGCCAGCATCTTTAATTTCTTGGGGAATTTTGTCAGTAATTGCAATTTACATAGCAATGTGTTTTTCGGAGCTTACAGCAATGTTTCCAAAAGCTGGAGGAGTTTATGAATTTGCAAAACAAAGTTATGGAAGATTTTGGTCATTTGTTATTGGCTGGACTACGTCAATTGCAGGAAGCGTAACAATTTCAATGTTACTTCTTGGTGCATTACAATATCTAATTCCAATAAAATATTCAAGCTACTATATCCCTATTGCAATAGCATTAGTTGTATTGTTCAATTATATAGCGTATAAGGGAATGCAAACAAGCACATATATGCTTGTAACTTTTGCACTTGTTACATTAGTTACAATAACTACAATAATAGTCCCTGGATTCTTTAAATTTAATATAAATAATTTTACACCATTTTTTGTGTTTCCAACGATAAACATATTTCTAGCTATATTCTTTATTGCAGAGACTTTCTTTGGATGGGAAAGTGCTATATTCTTAGCTGCTGAAACAAAAGACCCAAAAAAAGTTATGCCAAAAGCATTAATTTACGGAACAATTATTATTGCTATTTTTTCTCTTTTATTGACTTTAACTGCAATGGGTGTTATCCCATGGCAAAAATACGCTGAATCAGCAGCACCATTAAGAGATTTAGGATATGTATATTTTGGCACTGCAGGTATTGTTATATTCACAATCCTCGTCTCAACCTCAATAATTGGAGCAGTAGCATCTTGGATTGTAACTTCTCCAAGATTACTCATGGCGCTCGCTGAAGATAAATTATTTTTTGTGCAATTTGCAAAAATTCATCCTAAACACAAGAGTCCTTATGTCTCTATAATTTTTCAAGTTTTTGTTATTTCAATATTAGTGTGGGTGGGAGCGGGCTCTTATGAAACTTTATTACATCTTCTTATACCTTTGATACTAATTTTATATTCTGCAGTATTATTGAGTGTTACAATATTAAGATTTAAAAAACCAGATTTTCCAAGGCCATTTCGAGCACCATTTGGAAAGATTGGACCTTTTTTGATAATATTATTCATGGTTTTTTTACTTACTATGTTTATACGAGAAACACATGGTGCTTTAGACATGTTAAGAATTTCAGGGTCCTTAATTTTATTTGGAATTCCTGGATATTTTGCAATTGAATTATTTTATGACCCAAAATATGTTGTTTTAAGAAGAGATATGATGGCGAAGTTTTTTTATCATTTACATAAAATGCCTTTTACTAGACCAGAATTTAATCACATATTAAAATTAATGGATATTAAAAAAAATAAAGTTATTCTTGACTACGATTGCGGTACTGGAACTTTTACGAATAAATTGATTAAAAAAATATTTGTAAAAAAAATATATGCTGTTAATAAATCAAAAGAAGAATTAAAAATATTCAAAGAAAAATTACGTGATAATAAAAAGGTACAATCTTATCATAGAAAGTCTTGGAAGATTCCAGACAAGATAAAAAATATAGATGTATTCTTTTCATTTGATTCTCTTGGATATATTGAGGATATTCCTGGATTTTTAGAAAACTTAAGAAAGATTCTAACAAAGAAAGGACAATTTTGCTTTTACATCAAACATAATGTGATTAATGTAACTCCTAATGCCTTGATAGTTGAAGATAAAAATAAAATTATGGATATATTTTCTAAAGCTAAATTAAAAGTTAAATATCTAAAGAGAAAAAGACTATTCAAAGAAGAGATATTTATTTATGGGGATAAAGTTTAAAGTATAATTTTCTTCCAAGGGGGTGAGGTGCTCTATGCAAAGTTTTTTTTATAAAATGAAACTGTTTATATTGAACATATTCAGTTTCTGGTGTAGCTGTAAAATATACTCCTATTGGTACTAAATCAACATTAAAATTATAATTAAAAAACTTTTTTCCAAAAAGTAATTGTTCTTTCATTCTTGAATATCCTCTTTTATTTGTTGTATCAGTTGTTTTTATTTCAATTAAATATTTTTTTTTATTATCTTTTAATACAAGATCTAAACTTTTTGCTGTTGGATCATTATTAGTGTCTACTCCTTCATTTATGTAATTAAGGAATTGAGGATAACCTGAAAATGCAGGACTAAAACCGTTTAATAATATAACTTCTTTAAAAAATTCATATTTGTCATTGATGTTTATTTCAATAATTGATGGATCATTAATAATAATTGATGTTATCTTTTCATTTAGTTCTTGAGATATATCGGTATGATAATTCGCAAGATTACCGCTATTATTTCTAAGATAATTCTCAATGTTATCATTAGAACATGTTTTAAGTAGCATATTATTGATAAAGTTGTCAAAAAAATGTGATGCATCATTTCTACCTATAGTTGTAATGTTAGCCCCCATTTTAATCACATCACGTAAGATATAAGCTTCAAGCCCATGCCGACTATGATTAAACCTTATTTCCATTCCGAAATATTCTCTAATCCTATGCTTTAGTTCTCTAACTATATTATGATATTTCTTTATTTCCCAATTTAATTTTGGGCCTTCTTCAAGAACGTATAAATCGTTATTATTTATTGATAAATGTCTAATCATATATTTTAATCTGAGATAAATACTTAAAAAGATATCCCTGTTTAATCATGTATTAATTTTCTATTAAACTAATCCATAGGAGTAGGATTTGCTTTATTCATTCCGCTACTTCTACCCATAACAAACTTGCTTATCTCCATCATTATAAACCCTAAACTTGAAATGCCTATAATCTTAAGCCAATCCATTCCTAGTAGAGGAACTGTTCCAAATATAGCCTGTAATGGAGCCCAATAGATTACTGCTGCCTGAACAATTAACGATACGCAAACAGCGCCAAGTAACCATAGATTTGAGAATGGATTTAGATGTTTTAATGATGAGTATAAAGTTCTACTACTCATAACTGCAAACATTTGAAACATTACAAGCGTTGTAAAGGCTATTGTTTGAGCTTTAGGAACATTAATGTCTTTATATTGCATAAACATAAACAAAGTTCCAAGGCCCATTATTAATCCAAATATAGCAATTGATAAAAATATTTGTTTTGAGATTGGCTTTTCCTTTGGATCTCTTGGCGGAAGTTTCATAATCCCTTCTTCGCTTGATTCAAAACCGAGCCCAAGTGCAGGAAAGTCATCAGTTAATAAATTCATTAATAAAATTTGAAGTGGTAGTAATGGGAGAGGAAAATTAAGCATTATTGCCATAAATACTGCTGTTATTTCTCCTGCATTACAAGATAAAAGATATTTTGCAGACTTTATCATCTTATTATAAATATTTCTTCCTTCTTCAATTGCGTTTACTATTGTTGCAAAGTTATCGTCTGTTAATGTAGCCTTTGCAACCTCTTTTGCAACGTCTGTTCCAGTAATACCCATAGCTATTCCGATATCTGCTTTCTTTAATGCAGGAGCATCATTCACGCCATCACCAGTCATTGCGACGATATGGCCATTCTTTTGCAGGGCATCAACTACTCTTGATTTTTGAATAGGCATGGCTCTTGCAATAATTCGAATTTTATCTATTTGTTCTTCGAGCTCGGAATCACTCATTTTCTCAACGTCTGCTCCAGTTAAAACAATATCGCCTTTTTTGAACAAACCAATTTTCTTTGCTACCGCTTTAGTTGTTATAGCATGGTCACCAGTTATTACCATAACTCTTATCCCTGCCTCCTCGCATTGTAAAATAGCTTGTTTTACTTCATCACGTGGTGGATCAATCATTCCAACAAGTCCAGCAAAGATTAAGTTTGATTCGACATTATCTATACTGTATTTTTTAGAACCAGATATTTCATTGTATGCAAGAGCAAGAACCCTTAAAGCTTGAGAAGCAAAAGTTTCATTCATTTTTAGAATTTGTTTTCTATCTTTTTCTGTTAATTTTCTTACTTTACCATTTTCAACAATCCTATCACAAACTTTCAAAAGTAAATCAGGAGCACCTTTAATGTACGCTTCTGTCTTTTTATTAATTTTATTT
Organism: uncultured Methanosarcinales archaeon; assembly: GCA_964479425.1. Taxonomy (GTDB): domain Archaea; phylum Nanobdellota; class Nanobdellia; order Woesearchaeales; family CAYSVS01; genus CAYSVS01. The sequence goes on from CAYZMD010000027.1 coordinate 8,816, forward strand.
TCAAATATAACTGACATTCTTTTTCTGTCAGAATCAAAAGGTAATTCTTCAATAAGAGAAAAATTCTTGTCTAAATTATCATCTTCAAGCTTTCCTTTTTTACCAAGAACTATTAAGGATCCTTCAGTTGGGTCTCCTATTATTTCATATTTGTTTTCCTTCTTTACGAGTTTTGCACTATTACATAAATAACCAATACGTAAAAGTAACTCTAATTGTTTAGGATTAATTTGTTTATTATTATAAGAAAAATTTCCTTCTGGGGCGTAGCCTGTACCACTTACTTTAACTGTTTGATTATTAAAAAACAAATCTGTTATAGTCATTTGATTTTTAGTTATTGTACCTGTTTTATCAGAGCAAATTATAGTAGCAGCGCCTAAACTTTCTGCTGCTGGAAGTTTTTTAATAAGCATATTTTTCTTTGCTAATCTTTTTGTACCCATTGATAATCCAACAGTTACAATAATAGGAAGTGAGTTTGGAATTGTTGAGACCGTTAAAGCTAAGGCAAGTAAAAGCATTGTTCGAAATAAAGTTCCTTGTAATGTTCCTGTAATTAATACAATTATAATTAGTATAATAGCAACAATCCCTATCTGCTTTGCTAATTGTGTGAATTTTATTTGTAGTGGTGTTTGAACCTCTTTTGTTCCTTGGAGTGATTTTGCAATCTTTCCAAATTCAGTTTTCATACCAATACTTGTAACAATACTTCTTCCTTTTCCATATGTTACGGAAGATCCCATAAAAGCCATATTCTCTTGGTCTGCGACAGGAGTTCCAACCTTAAATGACTCAACAAGTTTTTTTGAAGGAACAGATTCTCCTGTTAAAGATGCTTCATCTATCTGTAAGCTTGAAAGTTCTATTAATCTTGAATCTGCTGAAATAATATCTCCTGCTTCAAGTATAAGAATATCTCCAGGTACAATTTCTCGTGCAGGAATTTTTTGTTCCTTCCCATCTCGAAGGACTATAGCGGTTGGGGCAGAGATTTTTTCTAGTGCTTCAATTGCTTTTTCAGCTTTATATTCTTGAACAAATCCCAATATAGCGTTTAGTAATACGATTGCAAATATAGCTATTGCTTCAATTTCTTCTCCTAGAAATAAAGATAGAAATCCTGCGAAAATTAATAGTATAATAAGAGCGTTTTTGAATTGACTTAAGAAAATAGTGATTGCACTATGCCCTTTACCCTTTTCTAATTCATTATAACCGAATTCTTCTAATCTTTTTTTAGCTTCAGCTTCAGTTAAACCATTTTTGGAACTATTTAAGGACTTAATTGTTTCAGATACACTTAGACTATAATAATCAACCATAATATGACCTCTTTTATACTTATCAATAATTATTACAATAACAAGTATATTATTTATATTTATAATGTTGCTTTTTAGAAAAGAATATAAATACAATTATTCTTTATTGCCGTATGAATAATATTACTAAATTAAAACTAATATATTTTTTCAAATCATTATTCTTCATTTCACCAATCCTAACTCTCTTTTATTTTTCAAGAGGACTTAATACCTTTCAAGTAGTTTCTCTTGAAGCAGCTCTAATAATAGCAGTTTTGTTTTCAGAAGTCCCTACAGGAATCATTGCAGATAAAATTGGTAGAAAGTTATCATTATCAACACTAATACTTCTTTTTATTATTGGAAATATATGGACGATATTTGCATTATCATACACTGAATTCATTTTAATTGAAATCTTATTTGGAATTGGGATTGCTTTTGGTTCTGGAGCAGTAGAGGCACTTGTTTATGATTCACTAAAATATGAGAAGAGAGAAAAAGAGATGAGCAAAGTTTGGGGTTCTATAAACGCATATTCTTTAATTGCAAGAGTTATTGCAGTAACAATTGGTGGATATCTTGCAAGAAGTCATAATCCTAAAACATTTGTTCTTTTATTATGGTTATTTACAATTGGAGCAATTATATCTTTCATAATATCACTATTTATAGAAGAGAAGAAACATCAAAAAGAGATAAAAGAAGTAAGTCCTCTTATATTATTCAAAGAATCGACTTTACATGTTTTAAGAAATAAATCTTTAAGAAAAATAATTTATCTATCTTTATTCACTATTCCTTTTATTCATGTCATCATGTTTCTTTTTCAACCATACTTTTTGGTAGCTAAGGTTCCAAATGCGATATGGGGAGTGGCTATGGCTATTGGTACACTTTTGGGAGCATTGCTTATGAAATATGCATATAAAATTGAAGAAAGAATTGGCATGAAGAAAACAATATTTTTAACAACAATATTTCCAGGACTTCTTTATCTTGCTATGGCATTTATTATTGGACCAGTAATGTCTTTTATTTGGTATATTCTCCTTAAAGGAATAAGTAGTATAAGAGATCCTCTGTTTTCACAATATATGAATGATCATATTGAAAGTCATAATAGAGCAACAGTACTATCTGTAATTTCAATGATTATTGCTGTTTATTTAGCAATAATGAGATTAGTTTTAGGAAAAATTGCAAATGATAATTTAATCACGTCTTTTATTGTAATGGGAGTAATAATTGTTATTGGTGCAATACTCTTTAGAATTGATGAAAGACATATTCGGGTTAGTGTGAATTAATATTCTGTATATGTAAATCACTATTATTCTATTTATATAGTAATAGAAAGATTTAAATAGTAGTACACTAGTATACCTAGTATACTGGGTGTAAGATGACTAATATAAAATCAATTCCAGAGCGAATAAAAACCATCAAAGTAGATGTAAGAGTATGGAATTCCCTAAAAAGTAGAAAACGAGAGAACGAGACATTTAATGATGTTATCAAAGATTTACTTATGGAAAGAACACAATCTATTGGCAATGATGATATTAAAGCGATAAAATATAATAGGAAAATCAGTTTTTTTACATATTTTTATGGTGATGAACTTGGTTTTGAATTTGAATATAGCGATGTAAAATCTAATAGAGATGATTTTGTTCTTGATGTGAAAATTAAAAAAATCTTTTCTGGAAGAAAAATATTTTCACCTTCTGAATTTTTTGGCGTTGATAATGCTCATAAGCATTATTCTAAACTTTTTATGAATATTTATTTTAATGCATTAGCTTTAACGTTAAAGAAAGAGTTTAAGATAAAAGTTCTTGATGAATCAGAGAATATTGCTTATTACAGACAATTGTATTATGATTTTAATTTAAGCGAAGAATCTTTTAAAGATGATATTGAAGAACCAATGAGATTAGTTGAAGATGAAAAAATATCTAAAATCTGGCAAAAAAGAATTGATGAATCACCTGCAAAAAAGCTTATAGATGACCTGCTAGGAATCATGTTAAAATGAAAGAATTACATTTTTCTAAAACTTATTTTAAAAAAGAAATACTTGACGATCCATATTCCAAAATTAGAATTGTTATTAATGAAAAACCTTGCCTAGAAATATCAGAAGAAGAATATTCACTAAGAATTTCAACTCGTTATGAAGATTTAGATACTGTACATAGAAATTATGCAATTGAACATCATTTACATCCTTCTAAACATTCTTTTCCACATTTACAGTTTAAGTTTCATACTGACGGAGTAGGTCAATTTAGGATAAGAATTGATATTGCTAATCAAGAAGAATATAAACGTGCAATACTCGGGTTTATTTATCAAATAAAAAATATCCTAAATGATTTAGAAAAATTTAGAAAGGGAGTGACTGATGAAATTTTAGTTCTTGACTTAGTTAATCAATTAGAAAATGAAAGTAAGTTTCTTGTTCAAAAGATTAATGAAGGAATTAATACTTATTCTGCTGAATTTGATGAAGGAGTAACGCAAAATAAAATTAAAAACTTGTATAAGAATCATTTATTATTGGCATTCATTGGAAAGAAAAATATGAAACTGATGATAGATTCTAATAATGAGTAAATTGTATGTTATAGATAAGATTAAATAATTATTTATAAATGATTTGATAAGAAATAATACAAGTTTACAAACAAATAATATTACAGAAAAATTTATATAAAATACAAAACAAAAAAATGCTATATTAGAAATATTACATTTAAATTAGAGGTGTAAAATGAAAAAAATAATAATATTTGTAATGATACTATCGCTCATCATCTTATCAGGATGTGATAAGACTCCTGAAAAAGAGCAAATTCCATCAAGGCTTGATTCTTGTGAACGTTTTGAGTATTACGTAACTGGATGTTGGTGTGATGATGCTTCCGGAAAAGCAATAATATATGAAACAGATTTTAAATCTAATAAAACAGATGAAGTTGAAGCTTTTGTAGAAAAATATTATCTTGAGAATGATGGCGTAATGAAAGAAGCTAGATGTGTAATATTAAATGAAGAAAACTTTATGAATTGTTTCTTAGATGAAGAATACTACGCAACATATTGGAATGGAGATTTATTTAAGACAATATGTGGAGTTTAGTGATTAGTTCAAGTTTAAAGGGTAAGATATATAACTAATATTATTTTTTTGTAATTATGGATAAAAAATCATTTAAAAATGTCATAAAAACTTTCAATAATAACGATATTCATTATTGGGTATATGGCGGAATAGCATTAGACGGTATACGTGAAAAAATAAGTAGAGAACATGATGATTTAGATATTTATTTACATACTATTGATTTTGAAAAAACTCTTGAAATATTATGTGCAGAAAAATATAGCTGTTTTAATAAGGGGAATATGTATCTAGCTACAAAAGATGATATAAAAATAGATATTGTATTATTATCTGAAGATTCTTCTCAATATGTTGTTAAAGGAAATAAAACCATTGCAAGATATCCTAGAAATATGTTTTTTACAAAAAAGACAGCGTCTATAGAAGAGATTACTTTTAGTATAGTTCCAAATGAAGTTTTAGTATTTGAGTCTTCACATTCTATTCATGAGCAAGATAAAGAATTTGGGTCAAAACTACTTTACAATAAAGAGTTATTTGATCAAATTAAAAGCACATCAATAAAAACAGAAGAAAAACTAAAGCAAGTATATTATTTCTAAAGGAACTTGTGTCTTTATTATAACACTTTCAGGAATTAATACTAGAATTTTTATTCACTCGTATCTTAAAATTCGTAACTAGCGATCCTTGACTTTAAGCTACTCATATCTCAAAGCATCTACTGGTTTTAACTTGCTTGCTTGATATGCGGGAACAACGCCTGCTAAAATTCCTACTGATGCAGAAACACTTAATGCAATTATTATAGAATTCATTGAGACTATTGTTCCGCCTTTGGTCAACATTGACTGTCCCATTAGAGAAGGAAGTACTCCTGAAATTAAAGTTCCAAAAGCAACTCCAATTAAGCCTCCGACAAGACCTATCAATATAGAATTAATTAAAAAAATCAACAAAATATCTTTGTTTCTTGCACCGATTGCTTTCATAATACCTATTTCTTTTGTTTTTTCTAAAACAGCTGTAAACATAGTATTAGCAATACCAACAGCTCCAACAACTAATGAAACAGCAGCAATTGCAAGTAAAAATAAATTAACTGATGATAACATTTCAGCCTTTGAGTCATTGAATTGTTTGTTTGATGCAATTGAGAAATCTCTTGTTTTTTCTGTAACATGCCTTGAAAGCATTAGTTTTCTT
>CAYZMD010000028.1:0-14130 GCA_964479425.1 uncultured Methanosarcinales archaeon
GTTTGATTTTGTGGAGTTTCATTCCATGTTGGAAATGTTGTATCGGGAGGTGTTGGACCAAAAATAACATATGTTTCTCCAGACTCGACACCATTAGGGTCTGCATTAGGTGCACCTATTATTACATCATCTTTTCCATCATTATCTATATCTCCCGAAGAAACTGAAGTGCCAGAATTATCACCTACATTATCACCATGGATTGTTAGGTTTGCAGATAATAAATTTAAATCAAAAATAGAAGGTAATGAGGTTGAACCAAAAATTACATCTGTTTTTCCAGTACCACTACCACCAACAGTGGTTGCTAAAGGTGATCCTACTATAACATCATCAATTCCATCACCATTAATATCACCTGAAGAAACTGAAGTGCCAGACCGATCACCTGCATTATCTCCATAAATTGTGAAATTTGCAGAAATTGAACTTAAAGTTATATAAGAAGGTAATGAAGTTGAACCAAAAATTACATACGTTTCTCCAAGACCACTACCACCAAAAGGCGTACCGACTATAACATCATCAATTCCGTCATTATTAATATCACCTGAAGAGACTGCATGACCACAATTATCACCTGCATCATCTCCATAAATTGTGAAATCAGCAGAAATTGAATTTAAATCTATATTAGAAGGCAATGAAGCTGAACCAAAAATTACATGTGTTTTTCCAACTTGGATAGTAGCACCAAAATCTGATTCAGGTGCACCTATTATAACATCATCTATTCCGTCTCCATTGATATCGCCTGAAGAAACTGAAGTGCCAGAAGTATCACCTGCATTATCACCATGAATTGTTAAATCTGCAGATACTAAACTCAAATAAAATGTAGAAGGTAATGAAGTTGAACCAAAAATTACATATGTGTTTCCAGCAGAGTTACCACCAGCAGGAGTTGCACTAGGTGCACCTATTATAACATCATCAATTCCGTCTCCATTGATATCGCCTGAAGAAACTGCTAAACCAAAAAAATCACCCGTACCATCACCTTGAATTATTAAATCTGCGGATTCTGAACTTAAATCTATAGTAGAAGGTAATGAAGTTGAACCAAAAATGATATATGTCTTCCCATAAGGCCAACTGCCATGTGCACCTATAATGACATCATCAATCCCATCTCCATTGATATCGCCAGAAGAAACTGATCTGCCTAAATTATCAGCGGCATCATCTCCATAAATTGTTAAATCTGCAGACTCAGAATCTAAATCTATAGTAGAAGATAATGAAGTTGAACCAAAAATTACATAAATTTCTCCAGCAGCATTACGGGTAGCAGGATCTGCAGTATATGCACCTATAATAGCATCAGCTATTCCATCACCATTTATATCACCGGAAGAGACTGCATAACCAGAATAATCTCCTGCAGCATCTCCGTAAATTGTTAAGCCTGCAGACTGTGAATTCAAATCAATTGTTTCTGTTGATTGTATTCTTGATTCATCATCAACTACAGCCATACCAGTAATCTTATCGTCATTACATCCTGTAAATACTACTAAGAATAATAATAGAAATAATACAACTCCTAAAAATCTCTTTTTTGTAATATGCACTCATGCACCCCTCACGTAGAAATTATACTTTCTAATATATAAAGTTTTTTATAATATATATAATAAAAATATATTTTATAATATAAATATTTTTATAAGAGGTTTTAATAAACCTTATATTAGCGAACTTTGATATACTGAACCAGAAATAGAATTACTATCTTTTTTATTTCTAATTGGTACACTAAAAGGCAAACCTTTGGTGTCCCATAAATTTTGTAAATTTATTAGGATACAAATCAGAATAAGTTAGGAAAAATAATTATGATTTAGTATATAAATAAATCACTAAAAATTATAATAGGAATTAATCAAAGTTCTCTATATTACTTTATCAAAAAATAAAATAATTAGTAAAAGGAGAAATTAAATATAAATTTATTGGATTTTTTGTAATCGCGATTATTATGATGATATTTATTTCAGGCTGTGGATGTGATGATGAAGAAGAAGAACCTGACAAACCAGATGAAGAAATAATAATGGATGAAGAAATATATAAAGCACTCGATGATTCAATTATATCTTATGTTGGCGGAAATGACAGCAAGGCATGTAGTGAACAAGGAACCACATGTAGTCCTAACGAATTCTGTCCAAAAGGACAATGGTTAGAAAGTGATGATCAAGATAGATGCTGTCAAGAAAGAATATTTACTGGAGAATTTACAATGCCTGGAATAGATGGCGGAATTGTAAATATTGAAAAAAGAGTAGGACCACAATATTTTGCATGGTGGGGGCCAAAAGATCAGGCTTCAAATACAATAGACAAAGCTGTAGGATTTCCTGCAGTAGGATTACCATATTCAAGCGAAGTTTCATGTAGTCTTGCAAACTTATGCGAATTTGTAGCAAGAGACGAATCTGGTTCAGATATGAAATTCTATATTCAAGAATTAATAGAAGAAGATGGGCAATTAATTGCTAATCCAGTTGCAGCAGACCAAACAATTACAACAAGTTCACATTGGGAATGGAAAAATGCAGCAGGAGATTGGGAACCCGTTGTTTCAGGAGATGCTGAGAATTTAGTTCAAACTTTAGCAGAAGAAAAAGGAGCTGAAGTTATTGGAACAGGCGGAGAAGTAACAACAGAATTCAGATTTACATTTAATCTGGTTGGAGCTTCAAGTGAAATTGGAGGTAACTTTGTTACTGATGGAATGGCGCTAAACATTGACTACGATGGATATGGAACTCCGCAAGACTTAGATGCAGGAGAACATGTCATAACAATATCTGGAAATGATATGGTCAATATTTTAGGTTATAAGAAATTCCTTCATAAATAGTTAATTTATTTCTTTTTTATTTTTCTTTTTTTATTAAAAAATCAACACCATGATTACAATATAAATTATAACGGGTTTTGATAAACCCTATATGACGAACTTTGATATATAGATAAATCACCAAAACTACAATTTTTAAAGGTTAATAAAGAGTTCTTTATATGAAAAAAAATATGGTGAACTATGTCAGTTAGTAAAGGTATTTATAATTAAATAAAAGTTCGGAATGAATTCCGAAAAATATATAAGTAATAACGATATTCTTTATAATATGAGAGAAGAAATACCAAGAATCCTAAAAGAAAATATTGATTTAGCAAAAAAAGGAAAATTTAGAAAAAGAGAAATATATTTAAAAGCAGTAAAGTTATTATCAATAAAACAGATACTTTCAATTGTAGGAGTAAGAAGGTGCGGAAAATCTACTCTTATGAAAGAATTAATAAGAATTGCACTTAAAGAAACGGATGAAAGAAACATTTTTTATCTTAACCTTGAACATCCTTTTTTTAATCAATATAAAGAGAATGTAAATAATTTACAGAAAATATATAACATATTCAAAGAATCCATAAATCCCAAAAAAAAAGTATTTCTATTTCTTGATGAGATACAATTCTTCAATGATTGGCAAATCTTCATTAAAAATGTATATGAAAAAGAAAACGTAAAAATTGTATTGACTGGTTCGAATTCAAGATTATTATCATCAGAACTTGCAACTTTGCTTTCAGGAAGAACTATCCCATTACACGTATATCCATTTTCGTTAAAAGAATCAAAATTGAACTTTCAAGAATATCTTGTTGATGGAGGTTTTCCTGATATTGTACTCGACAGAGCAAATAAAAAGATATTAGCTGAAACATATTATAAGAATATATTATATCAAGATGTAATCCCTAGATTTGGAATAAAAAATAGTTTAGCAATAGAAAATCTTTCCTATTATTTAATTTCTAACATAGGTAAAGAAATTTCTTACAACACATTAAAATCTATATCTCACTTAGATGACAAAACAGCCAAACAATACATTTCATATCTGGAAAATGCAAATCTTCTTTATGTAATCCACAATTATGACTTCTCTTTAAAAAAACTAATAGGAAACAAAAAAAAGATATATTTAGTTGATCCCATATTTACACAACTTTCATTCAAGAATTCTCCTGACTTGGGTAGGTTATTTGAAAATTTTGTATATATGTTTTTCAAAAGACATAATAAAAATATATATTTTCATCAAAATGGTGGTGAATGTGATTTCATAATAAAAGAAGGAATAAGCATAACAAACGCATTTCAGGTATGTTATAATCTTAATGAACAGAATAAAGAAAGAGAGATTAAAGGACTACTATCAGCAATGGAAAAATTTAAACTTCCTGAAGGACATATAATAACATATAATAAAAATAAATCATTAAAAATAGATAATAAAAATATCTATATTCTTGATATAAACTCTTTTATTAAAAAGTTCGGAATGAATTCCGAGAAATAGCCTATCGTAAATGTTTACTTTTTTTAGTATAAAAAATTTACAAACAAACTATTTCCCTTTAAAAATAATTACATTTATATACTTCTTAAAATATAAATTTAGGTCTATGGACCTACAAAAGACACTATTGGAAAAAGAAGACATATTCAAAGACATTATTGGTCAAGATTTAGTTAAAAATCAATTAAGAAGTACATTACTTGTAAATAGAAACTTATTAATTGTTGGAAATCCTGGAATTGGTAAGACAACACTTGCTAAAAATATTGCCAAGATATTACCTAACCTTGAGGTTACTGGGTGTGGATTTAATTGCACTCCTGATAATCCAATCTGTCCGAGCTGTAAAACTAACAAAAATAATAAAATAATAGAATTAACTGGCGAAGAAAGATTTGTTAGAGTACAAGGTTCTCCAGACTTAACTGTTGAAGATTTGCTTGGAGATATTGATCCAATTAAAGCTATGAAGTTTGGTCCATTAAGCGTTGAAGCTTTTACTCCTGGAAAAATATTCAAAGCAAATAACGGTGTATTGTTTTTTGATGAATTAAATAGATGCCCTGAAAAATTACAAAACGCATTATTACAAGTTCTACAAGAAAGAAAATGTACTATTGGTAGTTATGATATTGACTTTGACGCTAATTTCTTATTCATTGCAACAATGAATCCTGAAGATAGTGCTTCTGAAAAATTAAGTGATGTACTACTTGATAGGTTTGATGTCATCTACATGACTTACCCTGATACAATAGAAATTGAAAAAGAAATTGTAAAACAAAATGGTAAAAAATTAGTTGATATGTCTGAAGAATTATTACATTTAATGATTTACTTTGTAAGGATGTTAAGACAAAGCGAAGATTTAGCTAAACATCCTAGTGTTAGAGCAAGTTTAGGATTATATGAGAGAAGTCAAGCTAATGCTTTACTTAAAGGCAATAAAAAAGTTAGCTATGAAGATTTCAAAGAAGTTGTTACTAGCGTAATAGCGCACAGAATAAAACTTAAGCCTAGCGTTAAATACCTGAAAAGTCCGCAGGAATTTGTCAAAGAAAAATTTGATGATGTAATGGCTAGTGATGTGGCCAAGGAAATCAAGAAGGGAGATTCTCCCTGATGTCCAAGAAAAAGAAGTAAAAGAATTTTCTGAAATTGATGAAATTAGTGGCAAGCTTAAAAGAGATAGTGTTAGCGACAAATTAATGAGTTCTGTCATGGAAAGCGATGAAGAAAAAATCGATGAAGGCAAATTAATTAGAGAAGCAATAAATCAAGGTCTTGGTAGTTTTACGCCAGATATAATGTTTGAAAATTTAGTTAAAAATTATCAGAACGCAAAAAGGATTTATGGTCCAAGATTGATAAGTTTACTTAGCGGATATAATGATAGCTATGTTGAAAGAAATATTAAAATTCCCGAATTTCAAAGAGAATTGAAAAAGAAGTTAGAAGAAGGAATTGAAAATATGAAGAAAGATAAACTTCTCGATAAAGAAGGAACAATTCTTGAAGGTGGAATAGAGCTTGCAGCCTTAACTTTATACATGGAAGAGTTAGACAACATTGTACCAAAAGGGAATTTTGGAGAACGTATTCATAAAAAGATTTCGCATTATGGTGAAAAACAAGGTACTAGGTCCTACAGAAAAGGCGATAGGTATAAAGATTTTGCATTAAAGAAAAGTATAAAAACAGCCTTACGAAGAGGACATAGTGAATTACATAAAGGGGATCTAAAAACTTTTGAAAGGATGAGTCGCGGAAAGACATACATTGTTTATGCTCTTGATGCTTCTGGAAGTATGCGAGGCAAAAAGATTGACGCTGCAAAAAAAGCAGGTGTTGCGCTTGCTTTTAGAGCGATTGATAATAAAGATAAAGTTGGACTTATTACATTTGGTTCAGAAATTAAAGATGTAATTGCGCCAACAAATGACTTTGGATTAATTCTAAAAGAAATTACAAAAGTTAAAGCAAGCAAAGAAACAGATTTTGTTGCAACACTCGAAAAAGCAATTGAAATTTTTCCAGACGAAGGTGTTACAAAACATATTATCCTATTAAGTGATGCTCTACCGACTGTTGGAGATGACCCTGAAGAAAAAACATTAAATGCAGTAAGTAGTGCACGGAGTGCAAATATTAGTGTAAGCCTTATTGGTATTGGTCTTGATAAAAAAGGCGAAAAGTTTGGACGAAGAATTGTTGAAGTTGGAAATGGCAAATTTTATATTTGTAGAAATCTAGATAATTTGGATAAAATTATGCTTGAAGATTATTATGATTATGCTTAAGTCTCAATATCTCTTCTTAGCTTATCAAATATTTTTTTTGTTTTTTCTTTTAATTCAATAAATTCTTCTAATTCTAAAGCAGTTTTTATAGAATACTGCATGTTTTCTCTAATATCTAAAATTTTATGACTATGTTCTAAATCATCAGTAACATCTTTATCAAAAATTTCTTTTAAGTCTTCTTTTGACAAAGAAATTTTTCCTTTTTCTATCATGTCTTCAATTAGTGCAAATGTACAAGTTTGATTTCTAGATTCGTAGCCTTCTTTTGATATTAAAGCCAATAAGCAATGATACAAAGTGTAAAATGATGCAGAAGCTGACCAATCAGAGAATCCTGTTTTTTGAAGAGAAATCATCGCCTTAAAATTATGTATTGCTTTATCTAAATGCCCTTTAATTTTTTCTTCAGAAACATTAATTTTTCGTAGTCCCTTATGACGCCCTATCTTTTCGCCTTCCTTAAAACATTTATTTAATTTATCTTTTGTGGACATTTTTTATCACCTTAATAATTTTATCGTGACCCCATAAAAGGATACCTTCTTTTAAAATATCCAAAATAACTTTATCTTGAGAACAGATATTGTCTTCTAAATCATTTTCAGTTTGTAAAACATCATGAATTTTTGCAGGCACTATATTTTTTATATCATTTAACTTTTTTTTGTAAACTTTAAATTTATCTTTATTTAAAAGAAATAAAACATCTAAATCATTAGGGGCTTTCTTTTTTGTGATATAAGAACCAAAAATAATACACGCATCTGTTATTTCCTTTAAATCTTTAAAATCGTCTTTTCTATACTTTATTTTATCTTCTATTTTTGAGACTAAAGCTAGATGTAATATGCTTAAAGTATTTTCATTATCAAAATTAAGTTTATATGATATTATATTCGCAATTCTTTTTGTTTTTAAAATATCTTCTTTCTCTAATTTTCTCAATATCTTAAGAGCTCCATTTGGAGATAAATGGCATTCTTTTGCTATATTATTTATAGAATAATCTATATTAATAGAGACCATTAATAATTTTAAAACTTTTTTTTCATTATTAGTTAACACAGACATACACCTTTAGTGTATAACTATATACCATAAGTATATAAATGTTTTGTTTTTAATTATATAACAAACAGAATAAAAAATTAAACAAAGAATAAAGGGATTAATCCGGCAGCAACAATGATTGCTGTTGCAAGAGCGAATTTGTTTGCAAAGCTTCTACTTCCAAACATATAGCCAATAATTGCTTTAACAACCATATTAACAAATACAGAAATCATTATTGCAATTGAAGCAACGCTTAATAAAATTTCAGTTCCTCCTAGTTGAGACATTGTAACTGTTATTGCATCAACATCTGCAATTCCTGAAAAAAATGAAGTTGCATAAATTCCTATTTCTGCAAAATATAATAATGATATTTTACTAATATATAATATTGCAACAAAAAATGCGCCAAACTTTAATGCAGGAACAATTGCAAAAGGACTTTCCAATTTAACATTATGATCTACATTCTTCGAAGGCATTTTATAAAAAACAAAAGCAACTATCCAAGAAACAACAAACATTGATATTAATGGGATTGCTAAGTTTTTTAATAATACAGAGTTTAATACACCGACAACAAAAAGTACCCTTACAAATTTAGTTGCAGAAGCAATGAGTGTTCCTAAAACTAAAGAATTATTCTCTTTGGTTTTTTTACTTTTTTCTGAGAATGTCATAGTAACAGCTGTACTTGAAACAAGTCCTCCAAGGAATCCTGTTAAACCAATGCCTCTTTTATGACCAATATATTTTACTAAGATATAACCTACATAACTTATTGAGGAAATAAATACAACCATTAGCCATACAAGATATGGATTAAATACATCCCACGGGCCATATGCTTTATTTGGTAAAAGTGGTAATAATACAAAAGCAATAATGACAAATTTTAATGTTGCAAAAAACTCTTCTTTCTTCATTGTCTTTGCAAATTTGTGTATCCATCTTTTAGATGAGAGTAATATAGTTATAAGAATTGCTGATATAATGGCAATCTTAAATTCACGCATATAGCACATAATACCGACCAAGAAAGCAAGAAGCGCTGCAACCTCAGTGGTTGATCCAATCTCTTTATATTTTGCTGCCGAAACTACGTACGTTGAAATTATAAATAACATGAATGCAATAAATACTAGAATAATAAACCAATTATTGAATGTTTGTCCAACATAGCTTGCAATAGTACCAAACAAAGATATTAACATGAATGTTCTAATGCCTGCAAATCTTCTGACAACAAAATGTTTTTGACTTATCTCTCTTTCAAGACCAATTAATGCACCTAAAGCTAGACTAATCATAATTGCTTCAAAAAAACTATACAGCTCAATCAAATAAACACCTCTTTCTAATAATAATTATTTTATTGTTTATATATTTATTGAAAACTTTATATAGTAATAGATATATTTTATTTGTATGAAAATATATGCTAATGCTGATCTTCACGGAGATTTTAAACAACTTGAAAAAATAAAGAAGAAAGTTAAGAATTGCGATGTTTTAATTTTTGCAGGAGATATGACTATTTTTGGTCAAGATATTGATAGAATATTTTCTAAAATAAATAAACTAGGAAAACCGACTTTAGTTCTGCATGGGAATCACGAAGAGTTAAGCGAAGTAAAAAAAATGGCAAAAAAATATGAGCATATAATAAATCTGCATGGTAAGGATTTTGTCATTAACAACACTTTATTTATCGGGCATGGCGGAGGAGGATTTTCGTTTGTGACAAAAAGTTTTGAAAAGTGTAGAGAAAAATTTGAAAAGCTTGCAAAAAGTTTTAACAAAGTTGTTTTCATAACGCATCAACCTCCGTATGATACTAATTGCGATAGAATCCATGGAGAAAAAACAGGCAGCAAAACATACAGAGCATTTATTAGAAAAGTTCAACCTGATTTAGTAATTACCGGGCACATACATGACAATGAAGGAAAAAGAGATAAGATTAGAAAAAGTTTAATTGTTAATCCAAGTTGGCAAGGTAGATTTTTAAGGATTTAAGGGAATTTTTGGATATATTCTACCTTGGGATATTGACCATTAATCAATATTCTTTCTGACAGTTTTGGTTCGTATACAATAATACGCATAGCTAAATTAACCATATCACCATTATTAGGCCATAATGTTAAAGGTTTTTCTTGATTTTTTGATAATGCTAAAGCTTGCGAAAATATCTTAACATCATTTTCTCCAACAGTATTATCTTTTATTAACCTATTATAAATGGTATTATATCCAGAAGTTGAGGAGAGGTCAAAGACAAGTCCTTTATCCTTAATAATCTGAGCAGCAATTTGTTCTTTCCTTGCACATTTATCCTTAAGTAGATAAACTTGAGCCGTTTGTTTTGAATTAGCAAAAATATATTCTTTTTTTGAATTAATTCTTCTTATTTTACCTAAAAAATCATTTTTATTATTTCTTCCTGTTCTACGAGCTTTAACATAATTGCCTATACTACATGTTAATTCAGTATAAACTTCACTAGGAATTTTTATTAACGATTTTTCACAAAGTTCAACAATTTTTGAATAAAAATGAACAATATTACGCTTAGCAATAGGAATATAACGACATATTTTTTTTTGTTCTTTGGGATTCATTACACCAAGAGAAATAAAATCAGAGATAAAATGTTTAATGTTAGTCATATTTCCATTCTCAAAAATAGGTATTTCAAAATTTAAAAGTGGAATAAAAAAATTAGTATCAAAAACATGCACTCTTTTTGAATCATTTAATACGTCTTCTATACTATCAATTGTTATCAAAATTCATAACCCTATCTTTTGCGTCTTCTCTTGCAAGTAAAACAACTCTGCTGTTTTCTTTGACGTCAATTATCTTTAATTCTGGATTGTGTTTGATTATTTCGTTTGCAAATTCCATTATTTCTGAATGTCTTGGCATGTTTTCATTAGCTAATCTTTCTCGACTATAACCGACCCAAACATAACCTTTTAACTCAAAGAAATCTGCATCAATATCTTTAAATAATTCTGCATATTTTTCTGGATGAATCATATTAACGTCTTTCACTAAAGTTAATCTTATTGTTTTTCTTGTTTTTAAATTATCAATAATTTTTAAAGATTGCAATATTCTTTGCCAACCATCCTTAATTAATGGTGAGCAACTTTTCACATATGTTTCTTCATCAGGAGCAGGCAATGTTATGTATAATTGTGTTGGTTCATGACCTTTTAAGTTTTCCAATACTTCTGGATTTGTTCCATTAGTTACCAAAAATGATGTCATCTTTTTTTCTTTAAGATAATCAATCATTTCATTTAATCTTGGATACATAGTAGGTTCGCCACTCAAGCTTATTGCAAAATGTAATGGTTGCTGTGCTTCTTCATAATTTTTTTTATCAGTTTTTTCAGTACCACCAAAACCTTGAATATATTTTATATGAGCTTCTATGCAACCATCAACAATATCTTTGGGGTCATCAACTGGACCTTGCCACTGCATTTTAGTAAAGTCAACATCACGCCAACACCAACTACACCGGTGGTTACAAAAAGGTAGAGCAGGAGTCATCTGTACACATTTATGAGTTATAATACCATAAAAAGTGCATTTATAGCAAACATCTTCTCCACGTATTGCTCTTTTTGTCCAATGACATACTTTAATTGCGCTATGATTACCTACAATTCTATAGCCTTGTTTTTCTAGGTCTTTCTTTTTGTTTTCGTCCATGATAATCTTAGAAGAAGAGTTTATTTTTAAAAGTTACGAGAATTTGTCAAACACTTAATTTAATAGACATTAGAATTGTTAAGTTTCTTCTGACTATTGCCAATTTTATCCAATTTTTCTTTTGATAACTCTTTTGTTAAAAGCCAGTAAGTTCCCTTATATGGATCTCTTTGTATGTATCCAAAATTTAATAGTTCTCTTCTAACAAGAACGTGATCATCATCACAATTTGATTTTATTATCTTATTTATTTCTGTTTCATTATAGATTTTATCCTTTTCAAACTTTTCTGCGATTTTCTTTAAGATATCCTGCTTCTTAAGATCATCTTTTGGAAGCCTTGTCATACATATTATAGTATATAATTCATATTTAAATACTATGATAAACTATATAAACATTAAACAAAAACTAGAATTCATGAAACTCAAAGAAGCTTTAAAAAAATTAAATGATGACGTAGCTTTTAAACAATACCTAAAAGATAGTCCTAAAACATTTCTATCGCATTTTTTTATGATGAAAGGTGAACAAAAACAAGATTGGCAAATTGGCTATTACAATCCAGACACTAATCTAGTTAGTACATATCTTGTTACAAGCAAAGAAATTACTACAGAAACACCACAAGAACCTTTTAAAAAACCTGGTGATAAAGTTTTGGGTTTAGATTTTGATAAAGTAAAACTTGATTATGATGAAGCAATGGAAATTGCAAATAAATGCTTAAAAGAAAAATATTCTAAAGCACTTGTAAGTAAAACAATGATTATATTACAAAATATTCGTGAGATAGGTAATGTTTGGAATATTACATTCATAACTTTGAGTCTTGATACAATTAATATCAGAATTAATTCTGATGATGGGAATGTTATCAGTCATGAAAAACAATCTCTAATAGAAAAGATGCCAGGACTTAAGAAGTAAAAAATATATTACAGAGTAAATGATTGTTTAAATAGCAGCTTATTATCAAAAAAATTGGGGGAATGAAAATGGAAAAAGTTACTGTACATATTAAAAAATCTGAAGACTATGGTGAATTAAGTTTACCAGCGTATAAAACTTCGCAAGCAGCAGGTGTTGATCTTTACGCTGCAATCAAAGAATCAATCGTTCTAGAACCGGGAGAGTCTAAATTAATTCCTTCAGGAATTCATATTGCATTACCAAATGGTTATGAAGCACAAATCAGGCCAAGAAGCGGGCTTGCGTTAAAATATGGAATTTCTATTGTTAATACTCCAGGAACAGTTGATGCTGATTACAGAGGACCTCTTGGAATTATTCTAATCAATCATGGAAAGGAAGCATTCACAATTAATAGAGGAGAAAGGATTGCTCAAATGGTAATTAACAAAGTCGCGCAAGCTGAATGGAATTTAGTAAATGAACTTGATTCTACTGAAAGAGGGCAAGGCGGGTTTGGTTCTACAGGTACTAAATAGGTAATCTAAATGCAAGCATATATTGCAGACTATGTTGAATTAAGTAGCATAGATATTCCAGGCAAAGTTATTGATGTTATATACTTTGCAGGATGCGATTATAATTGTCCGATATGCAATCTTCCTGAATATATGCAATTCAAAGAAGATTTTCTTATTGATTTGCGTGAAATAAAAAAAAGGATGAAAGCTAATCATTCGGGAAAAGATGCTATTCTTTTTACTGGAGGAGAACCTTGTTTACAAAGACAAGCAATGCTTGAACTTGCAAAATATGCAAAAAAATTAGGATTAAAAATTATTCTAAAAACTAATGGTAGCAAACCAGATTGTATACAAAGCATGCTAAAAGGAAAATATATTGATACAGTAATGATGGATATTAAATCCCCTTTTAATCTAGACATTTTTGAAAAAGTTACGAAATCAAAAACATTTTTTAAGACGGTGGATGGGAATATGCAAGATGTTATGCAAACGCTTGAGTTCTTAGATAAAAGCGACGTTGATATTCAATTCAAAACATTAATTGTTCCTTCGCTTATTTATAGAAAAGAAGATATTTTAGATATTGCTAAAGAAATTGTTAGGTTTAATACAACTTGGATTTTGTCTAAATTTTTGCCCGGCAATTGTTTAAGAAAAAAATATGATTCAATTAATGCTCCAACTGATAATTTTATGAATACTTTAAAAGAATTTATTCTTAATTCGTTTCCAAAGATGAAGATTGAGATTGAATAGTTTCTAAAATATATTTTTTAACTTCTTCATGAATTTCTGCAATTGTTCTTGTTGCATCAATAATAATAATATTCTCATTAGATAATTTTTCTTTTAATGCAATATAATTCTTTCTTAATATTTTAGAAAATTCAACGTCTTTATCAAACATATCTGTAGCGCCAGCATTTTTTCTTCTTTCATACGCAACATCTGCAGGACAATCAAAGACTAAAATTAAATCAGGGACTAATAATCCATCATGCATTTCATTTAATTTTGACAATTCCATGCCTTGCCCCCACTGATAAGCTAAAGTAGAATACTTGTATCTATCGCATAATACATGAGTTCCTTTTTGTAAAGTTGGAACAATATAATTTGTGATATGGTTTTTTCTATCTTTTACAAACATTTCAGCGTACCATTCTGGGTCTTGTTTTACATGAGTATCTGATGCCATCTTTTTTCTGATTTCTTTAAAATCTCGAGTAG
>CAYZMD010000029.1:0-14098 GCA_964479425.1 uncultured Methanosarcinales archaeon
GATAAAATAACTAGTGGCACTGAAGATAAATTACAAAATTTAACTGAATTTGCAATACATAAAGGAGGAGATTGTGAAGATTATTCTATTTTATTTAATGCAGAATTAAATTACGCTAAAGATTATTGTAAAGAATTAGGAATAGATAAATTTAATATTGAAGCAGTCCAGCCAAATGAAGGAACAAGGTATTGGCTATACACAACAAATTCAGGAATAGAATGGTTTTATCCTAACAGTATAAAATTTGAAATACCAAATGATTATGTTTATCATTATGTTGTATGTGGAGGGTTTCCTAGTGAGTATGACCCTAACTCAGAAACAACAGGAAAAATTTCAGGGCATTGCGCAACAGCTTTTACAAATAAAGAAATTACTAATAGCAACGATATAGTAAGTAGTTTAACTGATATGATAATAATTGAACCTCAAAGCGGATTTCTAACTTTTGATAACAGATTTGAAAGCCCAATGAAAGTATCACAAAAGACAAACGAAAGAGTTGACTTCACAAAACAAATTTCAATCAGTATGGTAATAACGCAAGATGATTTCTATAACTTTGGCTGGGATGGTAAAGAAAGTCAATGGAAAGGCTATAATGACTTTAAGTTAGCAGGAGAATTGTTAGCTGATAAGTTTTATTAGGATTACGTAATTTATTTAATATTTGAATTTGCGTTCATATTCTTTATGATCAAACCATTCAAGAATTACATTAAGAATCATTATTTCATTTGTTTGAATAGTATATATAAGTCTCCAGCCGTCAGGTAAATCATACTTCCATAGATTAGTTATGTCATATTTTTTTATATAGTCTTTTGGCCATAATCTTTTAGATAATTTGGTAGCACACATAGGATTCTTCTTTAAATCTTTAACAGCTCTATCAATGAAATCATATAATTGTTTATCTTGAAATTTTCCTTTTTTTAAAGTTTCAAAATTATTTTCAAGTTTCTTATTTATGAATGTAACAAAAATACTTTTCATCTAAGCTTTACTCCAGATGCAAGTATCTGTTTAATGAGTTTAGGATTATATGTCCAAATTACACAACCTTCCTTATCAATCAATATTTTTCCTGATTTTTCCAAATACTCAAGAACAACTTGAAATGTTTGATACATCATCTTTTTAGGTAATTTCTTCCATAATTGATATTTTCCGCATTCTTGACTATATTTTTGTATAGTTTTTTCTACCATAATGACTGAATCTAAAGTTGGACTATGTAAAATTGTAGCTTGTTTCATCTTATATATACTTATATAAGTCCATATATTTAAATTTATTGGTAAAAATCAAGTAAAACTCACTCAACCAATAAATTCTTAAACAATCAATAAATAATCACATTCATGGATAAGAAAGATATAATTAAACAAACAGAACAGTTCATGCGTGATAATATTCCAAAATCAAGAATCACAGATGATGGCTCTAATCAAGTCTACTTAACTCATATTTTAGGCGCGAGAGATTACGCTTTAAAACTAGCAGAAATATATGATGCTGACAAATTCGTCCTTGAAATATCTGCATTATTACATGATATAGGCGCTGATGTTGGGAAATCGCATCCTCTTGAAAGTGCAAAGATTGCAAAAGAGTTCTTATCAAAATTTAATCTTTCTGATAAAATAGTCCAAAAAATACTATCATGTATAGAGAAGCATTCTGCTGGATCAAAAATAGAAACAATTGAGGAACAAATAATGCAAGATGCTGACGGAATTATTTTTATTAAAACTTCATCTGATTATTATTTTGAAAAAAGAAAGTTAAAATTTCCTTTAGAAGAAGCAAAAATAAAAAGTATAGATAAAGTTAAAGAGATGATGGATAAGATTAAAACAAAAGAAGGAATAAAACTTGCAGAAGAAGATTTCAAAAAAGCTATGAAGTATTTAGAATCTGCAAATTAATTTTTTCTAAACATATTAATAACACAACTAGGTACATTTTCTAGTAATGTAAAATACATGCTTTTATTCATAAATTTCGGAGCTAATCTTTTAATTATTGAAGTTGGACTATAGAATTTCTTCCAAGCATGATAATACCCTTGCTGTAATTCTCTTGGAGTCATATTTTTTGGAGTAAATGTAACTTGGCCATTATTATAATGTTTCCAATCTTGTGGAAAATTTGTATATAGCAATCTTCCTTCTTTTTGGAACTGTGTGAAATACTGTGTTCCTGGTACTGGTACAAGTATGCTGAATCTAGTTAATTCGAGTCCAAGGTCTTGAGCAAACTTGACTGTGTTATCAAATATATTAATATCGTCATTATCACTTCCAAACATAAAATTTCCTCTAACTGCTATTCCTTTTTTGTGAGCATTCTTTATTAGCTTAGAATATTGGTCAGGAATAAACATTTTATTATAATTCCCTCTTACACTTTTAGAAATGGATTCTAAACCAACTTCTAATAATAGACATCCTGCATCTTTAGCTATGTCAAGAAATTCTTCATCATTAAAAACAGAAATGTCTGTTTGTGCTCCCCAATTTAATTTTAAAGGAATAATTTTTGTCATTAGTTCTTTATAATGTTCTCTATCTACTCCAAAGTTTGGATCTTTGAATGCTATTATTGATGTTCTCTCTTTTGTTTTAATTAATTCAGTAATTACTTCTTCAATTTCTCTTTTTCTATAATCTCCGCTTGAATTACAAAAGTTACAAAGTCTAGGGCAGCCTCTGCTTGTACCAACTCCTGCAATTTCTATCAGTGCATTTGTTTTATACAAATCCCATCTTGGTTGTTTTATACTAAGATTTTTGTTGATTTTTTCATTATATACTTTTTTTATTGTATTAGACTCTAAATCTTTCACTAATTTTTCTAATCCTTTTTCTAATTCACCTAGTACTATAGTGTCTGCATATTGCATTGCTTCTTCAGGCATAGCTTCTACATGCTTACCAATCATAACAACATGTGTTTTATCTTTTCTTAGTTTTGTTGCTAGATCATAAGATCTAGATGCGTTATTTGTATAAACAGAAATAATTGCAATATCATAGGGTTTATAAGAAAATCCTGTAACAAATTCATCTTGAATTTCTATATCAAATTTTTCAGGAAAAACAGCAGCAATATATGGTAATTTAACTTCCATTCCTGCAACAAAAATTCTTCTATAATTTTTTTTAGTTCTCTTCCTTTCCAAGTTTAGTAATCCAATATGCATATTGTTTATTGATAGTAATTACTTATAAAATTAAGTGTTAATCCTACTATACTTTTATAAACTTATTATATTCTTTTATATTCATGAAATTAATTTCACTTAACATTTGGGGAGGAAGACAACTTAAGCAATTAACAGACTACGTATCAGAGAAAGCTAATGATACAGACATATTTTGTTTTCAAGAAGTTTTTGATACACCAACTGATAAGACTATTATTCAAGAACATTATAGGGCAGATATTCTAAAACAATTAAAAAAGGTTTTACCAAATCATACTGCGTATTTTGCTTCAGTTCAAGACAAGATGGAATTTGGTAATACTGTAAATTATTCAATTGATTGGGGCGTTGCAATGTTTATTAAAAACACAATTAATGCCAAAGTAAATGATATTATGATTTATCGTGAAAGAAATTCAATAGAATCCCATGGTTCAACAATACCTAGAAATTTACAATATGCACATCTTAAAATAAATAACCAACCTTATGTTATAGCTCATTTTCATGGACTTTGGAATGGTAAAGGAAAAACAGATACAGAAAATAGAATTAATCAATCAAATAAAGTAAAAGAATTCTTAAACAAAGAGGAAGGAAAGATTATTCTTTGCGGAGATTTTAACTATCTGCCAGACACAAAAAGTCTAGCGATTCTAGAAGAGAATATGATAAATCTAATTAAAGCACATAACATTACATCAACTAGAAGTGTGTTATATACAAAACCAGACAAATATGCTGATTATGCTATTGTGTCAAAAGATGTTAATGTATTAAATTTTAACGTACCAAACATTAACGCTTCTGATCATTTACCTTTAGAATTAGATTTCAATTAATTTCTCCTAAAATTACGTTTAGGTTTCTTTGAAAACGATTTATTATTTTTTGATTTAGAAAATGTTTTCTTATCTACTGAAGCTGGTTTTTTACTTCCTGAAAATGATTTATTTTTACCATCTGAATTAGGTTTTTTTGAAAAAGACTTTTTATCGCCTGAACTTTTTTTATATTTATTCTTCCCTGAACTAGGCTTATCTTTTGAATATGATTTCTTATCTTTAGGTTTTCTATTCCTTTCTCTATCTTTATTTCTAGATGATTTATTCTTAGTACTTGCTGGACCTTTTTTCCTTGAATAACTTTGATTACTTGAGCTTCTTCCTCTGCCTCTATTCTGTTGTCTTGGTGGAGGTCTTGCAGCATCGCCAGTAGCATTTCTTGCTTTTTCTGAATGAAACGAATGATTAATAACTTCAATATCTTGTTTTATTAATTTTTCAATATCACGAAGAAAATTTCTTTCGTCAGCTGCGCAAAATGAAAACGCTGTTCCTTCTGCTCCAGCACGAGCTGTTCTTCCAATTCTATGAACATAACTTTCAGGTTCATTTGGAAGTTCAAAATTTATAACGTGTGAAATATTATTAATATCAATTCCTCGCGCTGCAATATCAGTTGCAACGAGTATCTTAATTCTACCTAATTTAAAATCTTTAAGTGCTTTAGTTCTTGCATTTTGTGATTTATTGCCGTGAATAGCATCAGATGCAAATCCATTTTCAGTAAGAAATTTAGCTAACTTGTTTGCTTTATGTTTTGTTCTAGTAAATACTAATATACTCTCTAAATGTTTCTTTGTTAGTAACTCAAGTAATAATTTATTTTTATCTCCTTGATCAACAAAAAATATGCATTGTTTTATTTTCTCAACTGTAGTTGCTTGAGCTGTAACCGCAACATGAATAGGATTCTTAAGTAGTGTTCTTGCAAGTTCATTAATTGGTTTTGACATAGTTGCCGAAAAAAATAAAGTTTGTTTCTTAGCAGGTAATGTAGCAATTAATTTTTTAATATCATTAATAAAACCCATATCAAGCATTCTATCTGCTTCATCAAGCACAAAAATTTCTATATCTTTCAAAGAAATTTTTCTTTGATTTATTAAGTCAAGAAGTCTACCTGGCGTTGCAACCACAATATCTACTCCTTTAAAGATTGCTTGAACTTGAGGTTTTTGTGAAACACCACCAAATATTACAGTGTGCTTAAATTTTAGAAATTTTCCATATGTTGCAAAGCTTTCGCCAATTTGCGCCGCAAGCTCACGAGTTGGAGCAAGTACTAAAGTTCTTAATTTTCGAGGATATTGTTCCTTCATCCTTTGTAATATAGGAAGTACGAATGCTGCAGTCTTACCAGTACCAGTTTGCGCAATACCAATCAAATCTTTTCCTTGTAAAAGCCCAGGAATTGATTTTACTTGTATTGGAGTAGGGGTCGTATAACCTTGTTTTTCTACAGCGCTCTCAAGCTCTGGTATTAATTTAAGGTCTTTAAATAGCATTTCATTCTCCATTTTAGACAATATATTGAGTTTAGTTATAAAGGTAGGGTATATAAATACAACATAAAGTAGTCCCTAAAGAGTAACAACAAAGCGAAAAGTTTATATAGTAGTTCTTCTTCATACTCTATAGTCGGAGAACAATATCTGATTATTTAAACAAAAGAGGCAAACTAACATGAAACACGAAGATATAGTAAAATTAGTAAAGTCAATGGATGTTCAACCATTTACAGAAGAGAATTTTGGATATTTTGCTAAAAATATACACGGATTATTTGTTCCTGGTTCAACATTTCAAGAATTTTATAGCGCTGGAGACAATGAACTAGCTAGAAGAATGTTTGATTTTTCAGAAGGTAAACCTGAATATAAAGATGGCGGGTTAACAATTGTTGAAAAACTTCGAAATAGAAAACTTAATGGAATGAAATGGATTAATGTTCATTTTGATAATATAGGCCCAGGTGTTTGGGGTTATGCTCCTAAGGAAGTTCCTATGCTATTTGGATTTATTCCAGAAAAAGCTTTTTATGTTGCACAGCAGTCTGGTAACGGAACTGTAAAAATGCCTTATGAAAAAGTTTTTGTTAAAACAAAATAATTTTTTTCTTATTTCAAAGAGTAGCACTTTTATTAATCAATGATAATATTGCATAATAGATAAAGAAAATAAACAATGCTGTTCCCATCATTAAAAATGCTGCTGCTGGCGAAAATATGTCTGTAAAATATCCTATAAGCGGCGCAAATATTGCATACATTAAGCTTTTTGACATACTTTGTATTGATATAACAGTTGCTCTATGATGAGAATCAGTATGTTCATTAATTCCTTTATTTACGACAAGATCTCGAATCCCGCAAACAAAAGACATTGTCGCAATTAATAGTAATGCAAATAATTTGCTTACAAAAAAGATTCCAATAAATGATAAACTTCCTATTAATAATATTAAAATCAATAATTTTTCTTCTTTAATTCTTTTAATAATTTTTTCTGCTAATAAATTACCTATAGCTGCGCCGATAAAATAAATGAATGTTGCAATACCTACAATATATTTTGGAAGCGTACTTTGATCATAAAATGGTTGTATTACAAACCAGGTTAGATGTCCAAGTGCTGCAAACATTCCTGAATATATTATCAAATTTTTGACAATCTTATGACTATAAGAGAATTTTAGTGCTTCAATTAAATGTTTAAAATAATTCTTCTTATGTACTTTCTTATGAATTGGTGGTTCTTTAAACCATAATGTTACCAAAAATCCTAGGAAGAAAATAAATGCTGTAATAAAAAACAGAACTCTATATCCTAAATAGATTGCTAAGAATCCACTGATTAATGAGGCAACAGCCCACGTTAATAATGAATAAAAACTTCCTTTCCCAAAAATCTTTGCATATTGTTTTTCTTTTTTTATTTCTTTTAACGAATCATAAATAAGTGCTGAATCTGCGCCTGAAGTTAAGACCCACCAAAATGCAGCAAATATTTGCGCAATGAAAAACGTTAGAAAAGTAGTTCCTAGCCCAAAGATTACAAAACTTATTGAGGCGCAAAGCATGGCTAATGAAACAGAGGTTTTTCGACCATAAAGATCAGCAAAAACACCGCTTGGAACTTCAAGTAATAACACCATTGCAATAAATATAGTTTCTAAAATCATTACTTTTGTCATAGACAAATTATTTGCAAGAAGAAACAAGATAAATATTGAAATTGTTATTTCTAAAGCACTAAATACTCTAAACAAATAAAATTTCCAGATATTTGCTTCATAAGCATTAGTCATAACATACTAATAAAATTAATAGTTAATAAATTATTCGTCTTTTTATTATCACTTCATCACCCAAAACATTATAAACAAATAATTAAATTCTATCCTTATGAAATTTGAAGAATTACTTGAGGCAATAGATTACTTTGATTCTTACTTAAATGAAAAGTTTCCTATATCTGGCTTACGAGAAAAAATGTTTGCAAGAACAGTTAAGCTAAATGAAGAGGTTGGAGAACTTTGTGCTGAAGTACTTGCTTTTGACGGCGATCAAAGAGATGAAAAATTACAAAATAGTAATCAAGAGACATTAGAAGGTGAATTTGCTGACGTTATAATTACAACATTACTTCTAGCAAAGACTATGGATGTTGATGTAAGAAAATCATTAAAAAATAAGATTGCTAAAATTAAAGATAGATTTAGAGAAAAGTAACTATTCCACAACAAAAATCATTATAAACACATTCTTTCTTCTGTTATTCATGAGGTATATAGCGGATTTACATTTACATGGTAAGTATAGTAGAGCGACTAGTAAGAATTTATTACTTCCAGAACTTGAAAAATATGCAAATATTAAAGGAATTAATTTACTTAGCACTGCTGATTTCACGCATCCAAAATGGATAGAGCATCTTAAAGAAAACCTCGAGGAAGACGATACAGGAATTCTAAGAACAAAAACAGACTTTCCATTCATATTACAAACAGAACTTAGCCTAATATACAGTCAAGAAGGAAAAGGCAGACGAGTTCATCTACTTTTATACGCAAGAAATTTTGAAGTTGTAGAACAAATCACAGAAGCATTATTAAAAATAGGACGAGTAGATTATGACGGCAGACCAATCTTTGGAATCAGTTGCATTGAATTTACAGAGCTTATGAAAGCAATTGATAAAGATATTGAAATTGTTCCAGCACATATTTGGACGCCTTGGTTCTCTGTATTTGGAAGTAAAGGCGGATTTGATTCATTAAAAGAATGTTTTGGCGATCAATTAAAACATATTCACGCTTTAGAAACTGGCCTTAGCAGTGACCCTGCAATGAATTGGCGATTATCTCAATTAGATAAATACACCCTAATAAGTAATTCAGACAGTCATTCATTTTGGCCTTGGCGAATTGGAAGAGAAGCAAATGTCTTTGAGTATAAGGATTTAACATATGATAATTTTTTAGAGACATTAAAGACAAGGAAAAATTTCAAAGAAACAATTGAAGTGGACCCAGCTTATGGAAAATATCATTATGATGGTCATAGAAAATGCAATGTATGCTTAAGACCGTCAGAAACTATGAAATTAAAAGGCATTTGTCCTGTGTGTAAAAAAGATTTAACAATTGGCGTTGAATATAGGGTGGAAGAATTAGCCGACAGACCTGAAGGTTATATTCCAGATGACGCAATTCCTTTCAGAACTTTAATGCCTTTATCAGACATAATAAGTAAAATGAAAAGTCGAGCAGTTTCAACAAAAACAGTTTGGGATGAATATAATAAAATCTTATCAAAGTTTGATAATGAAATGAGTGTTTTACTTGACGCTACATTAAATGATTTAGAAAAAGCAACTGACCCACATATAGCGCAGGCAATTATTGACGTAAGAGAAGGTAAAATAAAAGTACAGCCTGGTTATGATGGCGAGTACGGTATTCCAATATTTTCAAAAACTGACAAAAAAGAATTCTTTAAAATAAAATAAATTTTTAAACATTAGATAAATATTTAAATCAACAAATTAATAATTTTTTATGATTAAGAAAGAATCAGGATTTAAATGGAAAAAGTTTTTTAAACTTAATAAGATACGGGTAATTTGGACTTTTGTATCTATTCCTTTGAGTGCACTGTTGATGGTGTTATTTTTTTCTGTTTATTGAAGGAGGAGTAAATGTAATTCTTCTTAGAATAATTTTTCCCTTTGCTGTAATTTTTATGTCATACTGTATTAGTTATTTGATAGATACTATCCATGACAATTTTAGTACAGGTGAAATTCTTCTTTTTTTGGTTGTTTTTATAATTTTTAGTTCATTAATTATAACATTTGTATTTCCTATGTTTGAAAAAGTTACCACTGGGGATAATTATTATTCTGAACTTGAACAGGAGATAATAATGGGGCTTAATAAATCTGGAGAAAGATTATATTTGCATAGACTTCCCTATTTTTTACAAATAGGAGAAGAAAAAGCCTTTTATTATGCGATACAAAGTGAATTGAAAGAAAACACAACTTTTTATCCTAATTGTAATTGTGATAATGATAATGTTGAAGTAGAAACTTTTCGTTCTATTGGAAAACCTTTAAGAAACGTTTACCCTATGAAAATAAGTTTTAATTTAAATTCTTCATCAACAAGATGTATGTTTACTGTAAAATTAGAAGATGGTTCTATTTACGCTCAGAAATCATTTGAAGTTAATTTAAAGAAATAAAAAAAATCAAGAAACTATAATTGTGCTTTGAATGCTTGGAAATCCAGTACCATAAAATACATAAGTTCCTTTTTTTAGACTAAAATTAAGAGAATCTCCTGATAATAATCTATCTAATCTAACAAGTTTTTTTGAATCATAAGGAACAGGTTTTGCTAAGAATATCTGTGCTGCGCTACCTTTATTTGTTAGTTTTATCATTTGTCCTACAGTAATATTAACTTCTTTAGGCTCAATATGTAAATCTTGCATTATTTCAATTTCAACCATATCATCAATATCTTTAGGACTTTCAAGTGTTGGTTCAGTTATATTAGGCGCTTTTTCAATCTCTTCAGAAGTCGGTATGTCAGTAAAAGGTTCTGAAGGTTTCTCGCTAGGAAATCCAGGTTCTTCTACAATTACTTTATCGCTAACTACAGGCTCATCTGTTATTGGAAGCTCTTTAGACGCACAACCTACAATAAGAATAATTATGAATAATAGTAAAATGTTTTTCATTAAATACACCTCTTAAAGTATGATTAGAATTCGACTATATAAATTTTATTAAAAAAAAATAAAAAAAGAAAGTTTATTCTGTAACTGTTACAGTTAACCATTTACCGTATACTGCATCTATAAATCTAAATTCTCCAGCTTCAGAAAAGTCAATTTTTGTATCTTCTCCTTTTTCTAGTGATTTACTTCTATAGTCAGAAACAAATTTAGGAGTTAAAGCGTGTTTATTATCATCTAAAACTTTGATAATAATTGAGCTATCTTTTTTGATTGTTACAACATCTGGATTAAATCCAGCTTTTGTTAAAGCAACATCTGCGCTTCCTAAATCGACTTGTTCTTCTTCTGTTAAACCTTCAGGTTTTTCTAATGGTTTTGGTGCTTCGACCACAGGTTCAGGTTCCGGAGCAACTTCTACTACTACAGGTTCTTGAACAGGTACTACTGGTTCGGGTGCTACTTCTTTTTTCGCACAACCAACTAGTAGAATAATCATTAAAATTACTAATATATTTCTTAGTTTCATGAAACATTCACCTCGTTATGATATAATTAGAATATATTATATCTGCGCTTTATAAACTTTTTGATTATACATTCTGAAAAATCTTTTAAAAAAGAGTATAAAACACTTCTTAAATTATGATTATAATTTACTTATTAATTAAAAATATCGTCATACATAATCACAACATATTTAAATTGTAATTTATATATTTCATATATGCCAAGAAAAAAGAGGATTCAGACAATAGAAATCCCTTGTAGTTTATTCAAAAGATTCACTGCATTTCTTATTGATATTCTTATTTTAGAGATAGTTGTTTTTGGATCATTGACTAAAATTGCTGAGAAGTTAATTCCAAAAGATGTAAGTTTTTCAAATATTATAGGAAGTAATGCTCAGTTATCGTCGGCAATTACTACTATTTCTGTATATATATTTTTAATATATTTAGTCTATTTTACTTGGCTTGAATTTAAATTTGGTCAAACTATAGGTAAAATTATGATGGGTATCTTTGTTAAAAGTGAAACAAAAGAGAATCTTACTCTTTTAAGGGTATTAATCAGTAATGCTATATTTTTACCTTTGATGCCATTTATTCTATTCTTTTGGATACTTGACTTAGGTTATTTGATATTCACAAATAAAAGATTACTTGAAAAGTGGGCAAAAATAAAATTAGTTCAAGAGGTACAAATATGAAAAACAAATTTGTTTACATAATAGTATTTCTAGGAGCATTATATTTGATAACTAGTATCTTTGCAAGTTTTTTTGTAAGCGCAGTAGTTGGAAATGTTGCTGTAATTCCAATTAAAGGTGTGATTATAACAGAAGGAGGAGGATCTGATACAATTTCTGTTGAGGAAGTAAGGGATTGGATTAAAGTTGCTGAAGCAAATGTAAATGTTAAAGCAATTATTTTTGAAATAAACTCGCCAGGAGGAAGCGCTTTAGCAGGTAAAGAAATGTCAGAATTAATACTAAAAACAAATAAGACAACAGTTGCTGTAATTCGAGATGTTGGAGCAAGTGCAGGCTATATGGTTGCAGCAGCTTGTGATTATATTATTGCAGACGAGTTCTCAATTACAGGAAGCATTGGTGCTACTAGCTCTTATTTAGAAATCCCAGGACTATTAAACAAATATAATATTACATATAATAGATTAGTATCAAAAAAATACAAAGACATGGGTAGTCCATTTAAGGAACTGACAACAGATGAAGAAGCAAAGTTACAATGGCAATTAGATTTAGTTCATGATTATTTTGCTAATTTTGTTGCTAAGAATAGAAAATTGACTGTTGATCAGGTAAATTCTGAAGAAGCTTCATTCTTTTTAGGAATAGTTGCAAAGGAAAAAGGATTTATTGATGAATTTGGTAATATTGATGAAGCCAAAGAATACATAAAACAGATATACAATTTAGAATCAATAGATACATTTGAATTTGAAAAGGAATATACCATCTTTGATATCATATCAAATAAGGTTGGCGATTTTAGCTTTAAATTTGGGCAAGGATTTGCTTCTGGTTTAACTAATAATAATTATCCTAAGATAAGTTAAGTATTATAATATTTTATTTAATACTCGACAATATTAATACATTTAATTATGGAATAGAATTCATTATATAATTTTAGAAAAAATAAAAAAAAAGAAATAAAGAAAAGATTATTTATCTTTTCTTTTTAGCAACTTTTTTCTTAGTTGGCTTTTTTTTAGCTACTTTTTTCTTAGCCGGTTTCTTTTTAGCTACTTTCTTTTTAGCAACTTTTTTCTTAACAACTTTCTTTTTAGCAACTTTTTTCTTTTTAACGACTTTCTTTTTAGCTACTTTTTTCTTCTTAGCTTTTCTTTTTTTGCCGCCTCTAGCCATTTTAGCACATGAGATATCTCCTTGCTTATCTACGAAATATAGGAAGCCTTTCTCTTTTTTAACGCCAACTTTAGCTACTTTTTTAGTCTTTCCGCCTTTTTTTCCGCCTCTTGCCATTTTTGCACAAGAGATGTCTCCGTCCTTATCAACGAAATATAGGCATGTTTTATCTTTTTTTACGCCAACTTTTGCTACTTTTTTTGCCATGTTTTTTCACCCTTTTGAGTTTTTTAGTCGATTAAATAGAATCGTCTATATAAATGTTTCGATTTGTTCGACGATACACCGAGGGGGTTTTTACGACTTCCTTAGAGTTAAACTTATTTTATAGCCAAAATAAAACAGAAACTACGTCATTACATTCCTTTCGTTTTGGTAAAAAAACCAAAACTATGTCACTTTCGTTTATGTTACAAGAACAGAAACCTTGTCACTACGTTTTTTCAGTTTCTGTTACAAAAACCCAAACTACGTCACTTTTGTTTCTTCAGTTTCTGTTACAAAAACAGAAACCTTTTTAAAACACTTCCTTATTTCATAATCCATCTACAGCCCCGTGGTGTAGTGGCCAATCATCGCGCCCTTTGGACAGTGAAATTGTTTTTTTGCTGAAAGACAGGCGTGGACCACGGTTCAAATCCGTGCGGGGCTATTTCTTATATTTTATTGAATATAATAAAATTGCTATACCCCGCACTGCTATTTCTTATTTAAGAAATAGTTTTTATAATTTGAACCTTGGCCTCTAGTTTTACTGATTGAGAAGTGTTTTTTATCAAATTGTTTTATTATATAGCTGAAATTCCAGTCTTTATAAAATAGTATTTCAAATATTTTAACATCCATATTTAATTTAATTGCAAGTTCGTATATATTCAATACAAAAGGAGATATAGCGTGCTTATTCCAAATTGGTTTTCTTGAAGGTACGTACTTTCTAGACTTAACTTCATATATCTCCATTTTTTGAATGTTATCATTAAACCTTATTATGTCTAAGTATTTCCAATTTTTTCTTAAAAATTCTTTTTGAGTGTCAGAAATAGAATAGTCATTAATGATATCTGGCTGGAATCTTTTACATCTTATTCTTTTATTAATGAAATGTGATGCAATTTCTTCACCAATATAGCCTTTAACATTATTGTCTAAATCCATAACATTGAACATAATATGTATATTATATTATTATATATTTAATAATTTCCTATAATTTGAGAATTAAACTCTCACATAAAATCCAATTCATCGCTAGTTATTGTCGTTTCTTTATTATCTTTCTTGACGACATTATATCTTGGGCGCGCTTTCTTTTGGGTCTTCTGTGCACTACTATACAATGATTTAGAATGTGATGAATTATTAGAACTAGATTCTTTTTCTTTTTTTATTCCTG
>CAYZMD010000030.1:0-13949 GCA_964479425.1 uncultured Methanosarcinales archaeon
TACTATGACACTCTCTCTTTTATTATGAACTTGATATTATTAAGAATTTTTCTAATTTTAGTATTTTCGTTTATTGCTGTATGTACAGATGTTAAGTCTGGCAACATATATAATTGTATAACGTATCCAATGATAATAATCGGTCTTGCACTGAATATAATCTTTAATGAATACATATTCATAAGTATAATAGGTGCTGTAGTATTATATCTTATAGGTCTTATATTAACTAAAAAAGGTTTAGGTGGCGGTGATATTAAACTTTTTATTGGGATTTACATGTTATTACCTATGTATCATAATATTATATTTGTATTATATGTTATGTTAATTTCTACTTTGATAAGTTATGTATATTTATTAGTATCAAAAAAAAAAATTTTAAAGTATGCACCTTATATATACTTGACCGAAATTTTAATACTGTTTATTTTTTAGTATATATTTTAGTACACTTAAAACTTGTTTATAGTTTTTTCAAATGTTTTGAATGTGTGAAATGGCATATATACCTGTAATATTATATAACTAATAATAATAAGGTTGTGATTCGTGAAGTTCCACTCATTATAATGGAATTTACTCTTTATACTAAAGTTCGCTTTTTTTGATTAAAACAAACTTACTTTTATAAACTTTTCGGTGCTTAATGTATATATGATGAATGATTAACGGTAATTACCAATCATTCAACTTTTAATTAAGGTTTTAATATGGTAAATGATAAAAGATTGTGTGCTCACACTGAATATTATAGAACTCTAGCAGATACTAAGCGTTGGAGATTCCTTAAAGATGTTGAATACATGATTAAAGAATCAGAGTATCGTATGCGAAAGGCAGGTATAAACAATACACATACTGTGCTTAGGAACATGGCGATAGGTTGTTTACTTTACATTACTGGTGCAAGAGTATCTGAAATAACAGATATAAAGCTTAAAGATTTAATGATATATGAGACTAGACTTCACGAGAAGTTCATGAGCTTTGATCTTATTAACAGAAAGAATAAGAAACAAAAATTTAAAAGAGTAATAGGTAATTTCAAAAACGAGAAGTATTTTATTAATCTAATTTATAAGCATTACAAACAAAGAGTAGCAGATTGTTTTATTGATCTTAATGCAAAGAAATTAATCTATGGTCAATATGATAATGAGTCAGAAGATATTATGTATGTTCTTGATCAGTATCTTTTTACTTCAGCAAGAGCTAAGGATAATAATACAAAGATGTGTAAAGATTGGTTTGGGATAACTTGTAAGAGAGCGTTCCATGTAAACGCACATACATTTCGTAAGATTAGGCTAACTCATTTGGTTATACATTATGGAATGAGTGCAAAAGAAATACAAAACTTTGCTGGTCATAGTGGAATCAGTAGTGCTGAGCCATATGTTAATATTACTAATAAAGACTTTGAAGCAAAGATGAATTTTATAGCGAGATAAATATGAATTTTAATATTCAAAAATAAACTTATATAGATTAGTCAATACTTACCTATAAATTAAAAATAAATAAAATATAAAAAGGTCATATGATTGAAAACAATAGAATTATTTTCAGGTAGTAAATCATTTTCAAATTATTGTAAAAAATTAAGATTTGAAACACTAACTATTGATAATATTAAAGAATATAATCCTGATATTTGTATAGATTTTTTAGATTTAGATTTAAATACTATAAAAGATACTTATGATTATTTTTGGGCATCACCACCTTGTACAACCTTTAGTGTAGCATCTATTGGTAGACATTGGAATAAAGATAAAACTCCAAAAACTGAAAAATGTGTTGTTGGTTTAAAACTTTTGGATAAAACTATAAAGGCTATATCTATAATTAAACCTAAGTTATGGTATATAGAAAATCCTAGAGGTATGATGAGGAAAGTAATTGATGTTATATTTAATAAGTATAATATTTCTAATTATAGGAGAATAACTATTACTTATTGTCAGTATGGAGATAAAAGAATGAAACCAACTGATATCTGGACTAATGATTTTAAGTGGATACCCAGACCAATGTGTCATAATGGTGATCCATGCCATATATCAGCACCAAGAGGGTCAAAAACAGGAACTCAAGGTTTAAAAAACAATTATGAAAGAAGCAAAATACCAAAAGATTTATTTAAAGAAATATTAAAAATTTTATAGGTGATGGTAAATGATTAGGAAGGTTAAAAAATTAGGTTTAAATGGTATCGGAGAATTTGCTAATGAGGAGAAGTTTATTATTAGTAATTTTTGTGGTTTTAGTAATGAAATTAAACAAAATTTGATTAAACAAAACTATTTAAACATTGAAAGTATATCAAGAGATAAATTTGGTCAAACAGTAATTAAAGTTTTAGAAGAAAACATACATAAAAAAATAGTGTTAGAGGTAGAATGGGAGGATGCTCAAAGTGGTTATGAAAGATGGGATGTTTCTGATTTAGTTAAGGATATAAAACCACTAATTACTAAATCAATAGGTTATCTTATATTTGAAGATAAGAAGTATATAATTTTAGGATTTATGATGTTTGGTGATGATGTTGTTAAACATTTTCAATTAATACCTAAGAAAATGGTTATTAATACAAATGTTTTATGTAGATTTATAAAATAACTATAATAAGTATTTAAGGAATATAAAAAGTTTAAAGAAAATATAAAAAATTTTATAGCGAGATAAATATGAATTTTAAAAATACAATCATGAAACTAAAAATATATTTTGATAGAGGTAGAACCTATGCTAGTATCATAACCTTTAGTGGAACTATTTTTTTAGTTATCGCTCAATTAAAAATGTTAGGTCTAAATATTGACGTTAGCACTTATACAATACCAATTGTGATAATTGGGTTTGCAGGAATAATGCTGTTTGGCTGGTTAGAAATAAAGCTAAACTTTTTCTCTGAAGAACTTAATATAAGATCATGGAAAAATCCTGTGATTGTTAAACAGTTTTCTAAGTATGATGAGATAAATAAAAAATTAGATATATTGATAGGTGATAAAAAATGAATGATATTGAAATAGAAGGAGTTATAATAAGCATTATTATAATAATTGTAGCAACATTAGTAATAGTGTTTATATTAATTCAAGCTGATAGTAGTGCTACATTTAAAAGTAATAGGCTTGAAAAAGCACCTTATCTAAAGATATGTAAGGATGCTGGATATGATAATGTAACTAGTTTTACTAATGGGTGGAGATATGTATATTATTGTCAAAAGAATTTTGAAATAGATTATGATACTAATAATATTATAGGTGATAAAAAATGACTAGAGAAACTATAGATAAAATTGAGAGTTTGTCTGATGAGGATAAACAAAAGTTAGAAGCTAATATAATAGAAACTTATAAAAAAGAATTTATGGACAATATATCGTATTGGATAAGTGTGCATGATTTGATAGATGCTGTTAAACTTAATGCCCCAACAGTATTCGTTACTGCAAATAAGACTATTAAGGATTTGTATTATAAAATAAAAAAATCTAAACTAGATGTTTGTACTATTGATGAGTTCTTGAAGAATAATAAATAAAATTATATATAGGTGATAAAAAATGAAAAAGATATTAATGATAAATAGACTAGACTCAGAGTTCATAATAAAAGATTATAAGCTATTAAAAACTGTATTTGATGTTGGACTAGTTTCGCCACCACGAATGAGCTCAAAAGAATATACGTCATGGTGTGTAAAAAATCTGATTCCAACAATGGCTAAAGCTATGAAGTGTGATTATATTTATAGCTGGTGGTGTACATCCACATTTGCATCAGTTGTAGGAAAATTGACTGGTACTAAAGTAATATTAATCGCAGGTGGTTATGATACAGTTAAGGATACTATGCTAATGTATGGTGCGTTTGTGAACAAAAAACTAGGTGTGCTAACTAAACTTAACATGAAAAATGCTTATAAAATTTTGTGTGTTGGAAGTAAGCTAATTGGTAATATCAAACAAATAGACAAAGCACTAGTGGATAAGTGTGAGATTGTGCCAACAGGATATAATACATTTTTTTGGAAAAACTATAATAGAACAGGTAGAAATTTTAAGACTACTATTTGTATTAATAGTGGAGATGTTGCTAAAGCTAAAATTAGACATTTGGTAAAAGGAATTGATAGGTTTGTGAATATGGCACGAAAAGATCCTGATAATGGTTACTTGTTAATTGGTTATGAGATAGGGCTATTGCAAAAGCTTGAAAAAAATGTGCCTAATAATGTTATGGTAGTAGGTAAGTTTAGTCGTGATCAAATATTACAAGCCCTAAATAAGACTAAATATTATTGCCAATTGTCCAGACACGAAGGCTAT
This sequence comes from uncultured Methanosarcinales archaeon, assembly GCA_964479425.1. Taxonomy (GTDB): domain Archaea; phylum Nanobdellota; class Nanobdellia; order Woesearchaeales; family CAYSVS01; genus CAYSVS01. The sequence continues at coordinate 4,349 of CAYZMD010000030.1, forward strand.
CCTAATGCAGTATGCGAGGCTTTGTTATGTGGCTGTAGCATATTGTATTCTGATGAAGTGCCAGAGATAGACAAGCATGAAATAATCACACCACGTCTAAGATTAGATATGATCAAGAAAGTGATGATATGAGAAAAATAATAGAAGTAATAGAAATGCCATTGCTTACGATTGGCGGAGTTCAGAAAGGCACTTCTAATCGTATTAACTGGTATGTGAAACACGATATAGATTTTGTGTTATTGGATTGTCCAATGCAGTTATGGAACTCTAAACTGCCAGTGATACTCAAATGTTTCGTACTGAACATATTAAACTTTTTCAGGCTTATAAAACTAAGAATCCAAGGCTATAAAAAGGTTCATTTTCATGGAATTAATTCAGCATTAGTAGGGGTGTTATTAAAGCCTTTTATGAAAAGTTATCTTACCTTGCATGGTGTTCAGGTCTATAAAAAAACTGGTTGGAAATATTTGTTCCAGAGCTTGTATTATAATGTGGTTAACAGGCTGGCTTTGAATAGTGTCCAAGATGTAATGTGTATATCTGAATTTGAACAGAAATTTTATTCTAAGTTTACTTCCAGATACATGCTAATAATTAGGAACGCAATATCGGTTGCTGACGATGATTGTAATTGGAATTATAAGTGTGCTCAGAGACAAGTGTTGTTTGTGGGCAGATTATATCCTGGCTCAGCGGTAGAGGTGTTTTTAAAATCACATATACATCTAAAAGATAGAACTATAAAATATATTATCGTAGGCGATGGAACTAATATGGCTGAGCTTAAGGAACGCTATTGCAGAAATGCAAACATAATATTCAAAGGGTTTGATTCTGATGTGCAGAAGTATATGGACGATTGTAGAATGATGGTTAGTCACGTGACTAACAACATAATCGGTTATGGAAATAATGTGATTGAAGCACTTGGATTTGGTATTCCGTTGATACTAGGAATGGATTATGTGAACTGTAAAGTGTTCACGAACAAAGAAGTGTGTTTGGTTAAGAAAGATTCTCCAAGACTAATAGCATCAATGATAGATAAGTTTATGGATGATGCTTTTACATTGTATGGCTGGTCAGTAGAAGGAAATCAAACTATTAAAAAATATACTTGTGGCATACAATATAATAAGATTGTGGATGTGATTTTTGGTGGGTACAAAAGAATATGAAAAAAGTATTACTTATAAATATTACTGGGAGAGTTGTAATAACATAGAAAACTTTGATAGCTATCTTACTCAGATCCAAGAAGTGTACAAGTTAAAGCCTAGTAGTATATTAGAGATTGGTTGTGGTAACAAGCTGTTCTCAACACATATGCAAAACATAGGTGTGGATGTGCAGACTATGGATATTAACAGTAAATTAAATCCAAATATGGTAGGGGATATTTCTACAGATCTACATCCAGTTTATAAGTATGGAATATATAAAGGTGCGTTTAATTGTGTGTGTGCGTTCGAGATACTTGAGCATATTCCAAAAGCTAAGCTAGAGATTGCACTAAGTAATATAAGCTTGTTATCTAACAAGCATGTGGTTTTGTCTTTGCCGTTTAAACAGAAGCGTTTTAATTTTGTGACTAACATATTGCACTTCAAACATTTTTGTATGTGGCTACCGTTCAAGTTCAATACTGGTGCTAGTCATTATTGGGAATTGGATTTTGGTAATCTTGAGCATTTCAAAGCTGTATTGGGCTTGTATTTCAAGAACATAAAAGTTGTGTATCCATTTTATAACAAGCGACACATATTTTTTGTAATGGAAAAAAGTGATGCTTAATTATGACTGAAATTAAGTATGATGATAAAGATGTTTTTTATTCCAAATGGCAAGTATTCGACGCTCTTGGTGATGGCTTTCTTAAAGACATATCTGTGAAAAAATTTAAAAAGAAAATATCAAAGACTAATCCTATAAACATCAAACAAGTGATACAGGATTATTGTGTAAAAGAAAAATTGTATCACCAAGACCCAACAGAATTGAAAATGTTAATCCAGAAAGATTATATTAATGATAATGTGCCTAAGATATTTGAAGAAGTTTGTGATACTTTAATCAAGGACGGATTAAAAACTAAAGATTATAGAGTTGGAGTAATTGCATGTGCTCAGTTTATGAAGAATAAGCTGTTGAAATTATTGGAGTGATGAGAATATATGAAAACAATTGTAATGGCAGTTTGGAACGATTTTGATAAAGATGATAGAGTTAAGAAGAAGGCGTATAGCCTAGCCAAACATTTTAATGTGATTGTGCAGAGTGTGTGTAAGAAACCTAAGGTAAGACCCTCTAAAACATACACTGAAAACTTAACAGTGAAGTATTATTGGTTCAGTAGCTTCTTTAAGTGGCTATGGTATAGGGTTGTAAATAACAGAAACTTCTGGAAGGACAAAATCATTAATTGTGATATTGTGGATTGTAATGATCCAGACACTTTATGGCTTGGAGTATTAACAAAAAAAAAACATGGTAGCGATATTGTTTATGATTCTCACGAATACTGGAAAGGCACAAGACGTACTGAATCATATTTCTTGTACACTTTATATTCGTATATAGGAAATACTTTGCAATATAATCGTGAGAAAAAATTAGTGAAGCATGCTGATAGAATGATTTGTGTTTCACCAACCATAAAGAAAATATTATTGCAAGCTTATAATAAGCCAATAAGCGTGATTGCAAACATGTCTAGTTATGTGAAAGATACAGATTTTGATAAACAATATTCAGCAACATTCATTGGTAGCTATATTAGACCTGGAGTTGAGATGGTTGGTGAGGCATTCAAAAAGTTTGGCACTTTGCTAGTTGCGATTGGCGGTTCTCCAAAAGGTGATTGGGAGAAAACAGGTTTTTTGCATAAGCAAGAGTTTAGACAAAAGCTTCATCATCAGAAGTTTGGAATTTGTGCTTACAAGACCAATTGTGAGAATATAGCTTATTCGTTACCGAACAAGATATTCGAATATATCCAAGCAGAATGTCCTGTCATAGTAACTAGAGATATGATAGATGTTGCAAGGATTGTTGAAAAAGAACAGATTGGTGTTATAGTTCAAAGTTTGACTCCTGTAGATATAGACTTTGCTGTTAATGAGCTTATAATCAACTATGATACATATTTAACAAATATACAAAACATAAAAAGAAAGTATTGTTGGGAGGTTCAAGAGGGTAAGTTCATAAAGATTTATGAAGACCTTGTGATGGGTTTATAAACAGTTTGTTTAATAAGTTATTTAATAAGAACAAGTTATAATAAATAAAGGAGAATAAATTATGAATTTAAAAAGAATGCCAGTAATGTTAATTGCATTATTGTTAATGACAACAAGCATATTCGCTATGTCAATAGATATGCCTAAAGAAGCTTTAGTAAACGAGAACTTTGACGTTAAAGTTTTTAAGCCAATGGAAAAGTTTAAAATACAAACAGAAAGTTATTGTGATATGATTACAGACAGTGGAACATACACTGGTGGATTTTATGTTGTTACACCAGACATGGTGCATTATATAACTGACCATGTTGAATTAGTATTCAACTGTCACGAATTAGGAGTTGCAGATTTCAAGTTCTATGATGAAGACGAAATGTACGATTTTGAAATGAAAATTATTGAAGAACAAGAAGAACCAGAACCTGAACCAGAAGTACATCATGGTCATGGTGTAAGCGGATTACAAATGCTTACAAACAGATATAATAAACAAATTGCCTTAGATATTCTTAGCAATCTAAATACACTTAAAGACAATGAAGAATTTACTCACAAAATTGAAGTATGGACTTTTAAAAATGGTACTACAAAAGTATATTTTTTAGGAGCTACAACTGATACAGAAACTGTTGATGGTAAAATTCAACATAACAAGAAAATTTTAAAAGAATTAGTTTATGAATAGGTGATTGAGTATGAATATAGATAATCCAAAAGTGATGGGGTCAGTTTACATGCCCCTTAGCAACTGGAAATTTGTAAGAGACCAAGCATATAAAAAAAGATTGTCTGCTAATAAGTATATTAGCGGGCTAATACTTAAAGAAAAGGAGTTGGTCAAGAAATGAATGCTTGGACTTCCTTTTTTATAGGTTTAGCAGTAGGATTAATACCTATGATATATGGAATCATACGTGCTATGATGATGACTGGTGGTAACATTGCTAATTTTAGTTGGGATGCCACAAAAAAGAAAAAAGACGAATCTAAAAAAGAAATAAATGAGGTAGAAATAAATGAGTGAAGAATTTACAGCATGTGATCAAAGAGTGTGCAATTGTCCAAAAGTCTTTATTGATGATGGCTATTTCAAAATCATAGATGATTTTGGAAGTGTGTATGGTGCTAGATTGACTGAGTTTGATTTAGAAAGATTAATTAGAATAGCAGAATACACAGACATAAGTGTTGATGATAATACAGTGTCAATGTGCAAGTTTACTAAACATGGACATACACTTTTTATGACTGAAGTACAGTTGGATATGGTACTAATAGAATTAAAAGATCATCTTGGTGATAATAAAAATAGTGAGGTAGAATGAATATGTCATGGATAGACCAAATAAAAGAAGACGCAGAAAACATGAAAGTCAAGGATGAAGAAAACGAGACTTTCCAAGTACTAAGCGAGGGTAGTCATATTGTCAAGATAGACCTAAGCACAAAAGACAAGGTCACAGTTGACAAAGGCGAGTATGGAATTAGAACTTATATACTTTTCAACACTGTTGGTTATCATAAGCCATTGCTTAAGCTAACTGGTTATCAATATGGGCTTTTGATTAAGAAAATATCTACTGTGATAGGTTATCCTGAAAGCTTAACTAAAAACATAATAGTCATCGCAAAAGTTACACGTGGGGCTAATAACAAAATGATTTATGATTTGACGGTTGACAGATGTGATGCTGATGATAACACAGTCACAGTTTAATATGGCAATTTCAAAACTCACAAATGGTAGGTTGTACGTAGCAGAGATGTCCAAAGCATTCGGTATCTCAAACAGCACAGCGTACAAGTTATTATACAAGAAAAGTATAGTTAATAATAGCAAAATCATGAAAATCAGACAAGGTCAAAGGATCTTGTTCTATAAAATTTGAGGTATGATGGATATGGAAAATATGTTAAAAAAACAATTCGGAAGCGTACTAAGACTTTCTGAATACTTGAAAAACAAAGTGAACGTGTTATATGAAGAATATAGCGTGAACGGTACTAGCCTAGAACTAATAAATCAGGACTTAGCAGTTATGCAAAAGTTCGTGAACAACAATTTTATGAAGCTTATTATGAGCAACAATTCTGTACTCACAGAGCTTGCTTCTAAAGAAGAACCAGAAGTTACTAAAGAACCAAAGCCTGAACTAGAATCTAAACCAGAACCAAAACCTAAGACTGTTATCATACCAGCAAAGCCTGTTGTTGATAAACACCTAGAACCATTTAGTGGTGTAGATTTTGACGATGATGATGATATAGATTAGATGACTGAATTTACTGCTACAGAATGGATTTGTCCTAAGTGCATGAAAGGGCACTTGTCAGTTAGCATAAAAAAGTCTCCGTGTAAGATGTTGCTCAAGTGTGATGCTTGTGGAACATACTTTGATGGAATTGTTGACTTGTACACACCAGGAACAATGACCCAGAGACGGTATTCAAAAGCGTGGTGGTTATGATTAAGCTAACCATCAAGTTTATATTTATATTTATTGTGTGTATGATAATTGCTGGTGTGCTTGCGACTGCAACCAGGCTGTTACTAGAAAATTTAAAGGTGATTTGAATGGATGATAGATACAAGTATAGGTTTGCTATAAATAACAAAGTGTTTGATGTTTATAAAATAGACTTGATAAATAACTCTGTTGAGTTTAATCAAAATGGATTTGTGAGTATCTCAGAATTGGATAAAGGTGAACTTTTAACATGTATAGGTTTGAAAGATAAGAATAGCAAACTAATATTTGAAGGAGATATTTTAAAAGATGATGCTTGGGTTGGGTTTGTAAATATGGAAGATGGTTGTTGTCAAATTAATTATGCTGAAAATTTAGGTAGTGAACTTCTGTGTAATTTAGAATTAAAAAATCAAATAATAATAGGTAACATATATGAAAATCCAGAATTATTGAAAAGGTGATGTTATGGAAAAAAGAAACGAAATAAAAAATGAAACAGAATTGGAAAAATTAAAAAGACTTATGAACGAATTTAATGATGCTGAAAATAAAAATTTAAAAGTAAAATTTGAAAACTTGGACACATTCTTGAAGTTTAGTATTGTGGGTGGGTTTATATATGTTGTGGCTACAATATTGGGTTTATTGTTATTATTGATTGGACTTGTTTAGGGAGTTGATATGATGATAAACTTAAAGCGTGCTAATACTGGATCTAAAGCTATGTTCAAGAACCTAGAAGAAAAGGGTATTACAAAAGGTGTGCTATTGAACACTGCTAAGAAAGAACTAAGCGAGTCTAGGGCTGATGGTGGTTATAAATATACTGATGCTGAGATACAAAGTTCTAAGCATCCTAGAAAGACTTGCAAGCTGTGTGGTCAGAAAGGCTGTGATGTCAAGTATGTGGGCTTGTACTTTCATAAAAAGTGCATACGTAAGCTTCGAAAAGATGGAAAAGAATTGATAGGTGATTAATGTGTATTGCAGAATGTGTTGTGCTAGACTGAACAAAGACTTTGACAAACAAAATAATAAGAAGATTGTGGATTTGTGCGAATATTGTGGCAAAATTATTTCACAAGCGGATGTTGAAGAATACGATTGCACAATGCAAAAATTACAAACCATAAAAAAGCACATGCGTAATAAATGGTCTGTGTCAAATGACGAGACTGTTAGGCTTTATAAACAATACGCTAAGTCTGTTAGAGTGTTTGATAATCTAGAGCTTACGCTTGCTGAAAAACAAAAGCATTTCGATTGGCTGAAAGAACGTGAAGAATTAGTTGATTAGACAATTAGTAAAAGGAAATAAAATTTTTATTTCCTTATGAACATTGTTATGTTATAAACCAGTTTTTGGATTTTTGTCAGATCTATTTTTACGATATTCATAGTAGATATTACCCCACCTTGATTCTCTACGCCCAGGTACTTTAGCCATTCTTTCTAAGTCAACTTTGATGTTAGCTGGATGTCTACCAGTTTTGCTAGCATATTTGTTTATTGCTTTTCTGTCTTTAACTTTTAATTTCTTTAATGTATCTTTAGGTTTTGCCTTTCTACTATTTTTCTTTTTCAAACATGATCACTCCATTTACTAGACATTGTCGTAATTATATATATCTTAAGTAACAAACGTTTATAAGCATTGGTGTTATTACTAGGCATTGCCGAAGTAGTGTGTTGTGTATCATATTAAAATTAGTATTAGGTTATGAAGGCATCGCCGTATAATAGGTTGTGATGGCATCGCCTTGATCTAAAAAAATAAAAAAAAAATAAGTTTTTCTGATCCTTTAGATCCTGATTTAAATTATATCTTTTATAAAGTCTTTTGTTTTTTTGTTTTTGTTTAACCTACATATACAGCGTGCTTTTCCATTAATAAATATAGTATCACTATATTTACTATTGGTACGCGTTGTTTTAGTAGTTCTTTTTAGTTCAACCAGCATAATTTACCACCTCATAGCGTGTTTAAATATAGTATATACTATATTTAATTTATAACAAAACAATCTTTTATATTAAATAAATTATATTTTAAAGCATATTCTTTAGTGATTGTTGGCGTATAGTTTTTATTTTTAAAAGTTTTTTTTGTATCTTTTAAAGCCTGGTTATTTTCTTTAATATATCTTTTTAATATTATTAATTCTTTAGCATTTGCTTCAGGTTTAATAAGGTTTAATAAATAGTTTTGTTGTGTTGTAATTAGGTTTATTATTTCCTGGCATTTTAAATAATCTAATTCTATAGAACCGGGGTTTAAAGTTATGACAATATTAAATATAATATTGTCTAGTTTATAATATGCCTGTACGCGTTTTTCTTTCATTGTCAATTTATCCATTTTTCCACCTTTATTTATTTTATATTTTTGTGTTTAGATCTTATATAAGATCTGCTTCTGCTTCTTTTAAAACTATATTGTAAGAATATACCTTATGGTCATATCTAATATAACCTGATCCTGCTTTTGTGTGTATTAATTTTATGCCAATCTCGAACATTAATTTATATTTTAAATTTATAAAAACCACCTTCATTTATATAAAATTTGTCTTATTTCTTTGCTTTGTTTTTCTAGATCTACAATTTTTAAACCTATTTTTTTAATATCTTCTGGAAGAAATTCATCTTTTTTAAGTTTAAATATTGTATTATCAATATTAATTGTTATATGCTGTTTAAAATTTTCAATATATTTTAAATATATTTTACATTTTTTTTCTGTTTCTGTGATCATTTTTCCACCTCTTCAATATAGTATATATTTGTAGTTGGATAATTTAAAACTGTACATATATTATCTATAATTACGTCACCGTATTCTGGGCAATCATTAGAAATTAAAATGTGTCTTATTTGTGCATGTTTAGATTTTATATTTTTAATTTTTATAATTGTTAAATCGTATTCTATAGCGTTTATATAAGAATAGAAATTTAAAAAGTCTTCTTTAGATAATTTGTAAAAATCTGCCATCTTTTCAGCATCATCAATAAAACTTTTATATTTAATCATTTTTCCACCTCTAATTTTTCATATTTAAAAAACTTCTGTTCAGACTTGAAATATTCGTTTATATTTGTAAATGGTTTAGCGTATATGTAGTATCTATTTATTGTATTTTGAATATGTTTTAAATTAGGTTCTGTAACCATTCCAAAAATTCTAGATCCTGCGCCGCTTTGGGGGCTAGGTTTACAGATACTACTAAAATTTAAACCTGCAAAAAGGTTTAGAGAAATATTAACTAAACTAGTTTTATACTCTACAGTTACCCATGCTAACCTTTTTACATTTGGCACGTAAATATTTATATTTTTATTTTTATTCATTTCTTGTAAATAATCTTTAAACATTTCTGTATTATGTGCTTTCTCAAAGTCTATATCATTTATATTCATTTTATGACCTCCTTATTTAATAAACAAATAAAATTATTTAGATCATCATAATTTTTATTAAAAAATAAATCTTTTAGTTTATCTTTATATTTTACTAGAACCTTAAAATATTTGTTAAGTTTATTTGTGTTTAATCTTTTTTGTTCTGTAATAGTCATTTTAAAGCCGTCTTCAGAACCACCAGCTTTAAAGCTTTCCATTGTATAGCCTGTGTGTTGTGTCAATTCCACACGTTTAAAATATATTTTAATACCGCGTTTATCATTACCACCATAATAGTAATTAGCACCGCCTTTATCATAAGATATATTTGTTTTTAAATATTTAATGTTATCTTCTTTATCTTCTAAAGGTATATATATTTTTCTTTTGTTTTCGTTTATTTTCATTTATTCCACCTCATTTTTTAAATAATTTAAATAATTATTATATATTTCTTTTTGTGTGTTTAGATATGAAA
>CAYZMD010000031.1:0-13651 GCA_964479425.1 uncultured Methanosarcinales archaeon
TAACTTCTAAAGAAGTTATTGCAAGCTGGGATAAGGTTACTAAAAAGTTAGGAAACTTTAGTTTAGAATCTGAACCAGGAGAAATTATGAGAAAAAATACTGTTGGTATTCTTGGTGAGAACGGTACTGGTAAGACTAGTTTTGTGAAAATATTAGCAAATGTTATAGAGGCAGATTCTGGAGAAGTTAAAGGCGATGTTAAAGTTAGCTATAAACCTCAATATATTAATTCAGAATCTGAAGAATTAGTTATGACTGTACTAAAACACGCTATGGAAAAATATGATGCTCAGTTAATTCAACCATTAACTATCAAACCATTACTTATGAAAAAGATTTGTGAATTATCTGGTGGGCAATTACAAAGAGTTGCTATTGCTAATTGTTTGCAACAAAATGCTAACTTATACTTACTAGACGAGCCAAGCGCATATTTAGATGTTGAGCAAAGATTAATTATCAGTAAAGTTATAAGAAATTTTATGGAGCAAAAAGGTGCATCATCATTAATAGTTGATCACGATTTATTATTCTTAGATCATTTAAGTCAATCATTAATGGTATTTGATGGAGTTCCTGCAAAAACAGGTATTGCTAAAGGGCCATATAACATGAAAGAAGGTATGACTACTTTTTTAACAGATTTAGAAATAACTTTTAGAAGAGACCAAGAAAGTAATATGGCAAGAATCAATAAACAAGGAAGCGTTAAGGACAGAGAACAAAAGAATTCTGGTAAGTATTATTATATTTGATTGGTGACAGAATTAACTTTATTTTTTAGTTATTGGACTTATATGAAGCTTATCCTCTTTCATAGAATAAAAAACTCCAAAAACATCATCATCTTTTACTGACATCATTAATTTATCGATAAGATTTTCCCTTGACTTTGTGCTATAATTTGAACCGCATTCTCTAATATCATCATACCCTTGCTTAGAAATTGGTAAGTATAAAATTGCTTCTTCTTGATTATTAACCTTAACACTAAAACAATCCATTTCTGTCGGAAAAAATCTATATACATCTGTTTCCGCTTTTGTATAACGCCATTCTTCACATAATCCAGCGGGAGGTATATAAGAGCAAGAATAATCTTTTTGTAAAAGATCTAGGCTACGCTTTAGATTTTCATCACTACATACAAAATGTGTATGCATGTCTGAATTTTTTAGTATACAATTTAATTGTAACGCCTCATTTTCAAATGCTATGTGTGTCATAACTTTTCTATATAGTTGATTTTGGCCAGCTATTCTTTCAAGTTCTTTTTTAGATTCTTTTACTAAATTTTCAGGAAATAAAAACTTTTTAGGAGAAAGTAAATGTTTAAATTTAAATGAATGTTTATATTCATGTAATTCTTTTATTCTATAAAGTAGAGGAGAAACTAACAGTACAAACTTAAAAACAATATCTTCTTTGTCATATGTTGCTAATTCAATCTCATTATTATTATTATAAAAAACAACTTCACGTAAAAAAGGATTAATTTTTTCTCCTATTTGAATAAACTGAATTGAATGTTTGTAAGCATCCCTTAAAGCTTTTTCGAGTCCAAGAAGTTTTCTTTCTGGATCAAAAACTCTTTGCTTTTGTTTTAAAAAATTCTTACATTCCTCAAATGTCTCACGTCTCATACTATAATTCCTCTATATCTATATATAACTGTTAAGCTAAGAATACTTATAAGTTTTATTCCAAGAATTCAACTTCATCGACAATTCCATCAGAATCAACATCTAATCCTTCAATGACTCTTGCGTTGATGTTATTATTAAATTTATTACCAGTAACAATTTCATTAAAATGTTTTAAAAACGCAATAATCGCAGCCCTTGTCCCTGAAAATCTTTTTCCGGCAATTACTAGAATTCTTTTGTCTTTATTAAAAGGATTAACTGCTTTGACTATCAACGCGTCCTCGTCGTTGTGATATATGATATTACTTATTTTACTTTTGATATTATTACCCTCAAAACATATTGGTAATTTATCATTAAATTTGGCCATAACTTTGTTTGTTACAGGCCCACCAAATATTATTAAGTTCTCAGATAAATCCTCGTGCCTAACTTCTGTGTCAAGTTTTACATTTAACGACGGGACATAATTCAAATGAGTTCCAAGAAATAATGCTAAATCCATTCCATAATAACCATCTCTGCTTCTAGCTTTATCAGGACCGTGTGGATCTGGACTTCCAACGACAATTAAACTATTTAATTTTCCATTCTTAATAAACGGTTGAAGATATTTGTTAGTCTCTTGCTTTGTTCCTATTTTCTGAGATAATTTCATATCTTTAAACTTAAACATAAAAGCATCTTCTGAAATAGAATAAATATTTGCAACAGCGCCTTGTATTGTTTCTTGCTTCATAAGTCTAATAAATCCATTCTTCTCAAGATTTCTAATATGATAGTAAATTTTTTGTTCATGTTCTTTCAAAAGTTTAGAAATTTCTTCTCTTTGGTCAACTAACTATCTGGGGTTAGATTTTTCATTTTCTATATTTTTGCATAATTTCATCATAATCTAAAAAACCTTTAAATTCTCTGTGGTCAAAATCTGATTTTTGATCAAAAGGCCTATCCTTCAGAACTTCTATTACAGAAATTCCTAATTCATCAAATCTCTTAATTAAGGATGGAGCATGAGCAGTTCCGTAGATGATTAAAGCAGAATTAAGTTTTTCTCTCTCCATTACTTTTTTTGTTAAAAATGCTCCTGCATAACTTCTTTCTATGTTCATATACTTTTCTTGTAATTCATTAATATTTTTTCTAAGATACCCTCTGGTTATATGTTCTTTTTCATGTTTTGCAATTCTTTCTAAGATATTATCTTCCCCTTCTATAATTTTTTTCTTCAACTGACTAGCTCCTTTATGATCGTGTAAGATTGTTTTTATATTATATGCAGTAATATCAATTTTATAAAAAGAAAATTTCATGCCTCTTAAATTTAAATCATCAACTCCATAAAGGGTCAAACCCTTATTTTTTGCAACATTTTTAATATGGTTAAAAACATCAGCATCATTTAAATATCTCATTTCATTAGTTTTGTATTTACCATAATAACTTTCACTACAAACTAATTTAATTCCTGCATTCATTAAATTCTTTGAAAGTTCTGCAATTACATCATCATACCCTCCATGTATATCTCTAAAATAAACAACAAATTTTGAAGAGTTCTCAACTAAATGAAGTTTAATCTCATTATAATCCTGCTTTTTTATTTCTTTTACTGCCATCTCTATATTTTTTGATAAAACAGGATTTTTTATTGAAATTCGTTTTTGCAAAAGTTGCTGAATCTTTAGAGATTGCTGTACAGAATTATCAGTAAGTTTTTCTTCAAGCTTTTTATCCAAACCTGAAACATTCTCTACAAAAAACAAACTTCCTGCTAAAATTAAACTAAATAATATTTTATTAAATGAAACCATCTTTAAACCAGTTAACAAACTACCTCCTATTTAACAATAAAACCTTCTTTATGTCTAACAATCTCAACAAATTGATTTAATTTACTTTTTATTTCTTTAATTAGTTCAATTTATCCTCTTTTTAAGTAAACTCTTTCTGCAAGATATGTCCTTCCTTTATAAACCTTATGGAAATCACCACTACAAAGAGACTACTCCAAGAATTCAACTTCATCAACAATTCCGTCAGAATCAATATCTAATCCTTCCACGACACGAGCATTAATATTATTATTAAATTTATTGCCAGTAACAATTTCATTGAAATGTTTTAAGAACGCAATAATTGCAGCTCTTGTTCCTGAAAATCTTTTTCCGGCAATAACTAGAATTCTTTTATCTTTATTGAAAGGATTAACTGCCTTAACTATCAAAGCATACTCATCTTTGTGATATATGGTGTTTCAGGTTTTAATTTCTTTTCGAGATTTGAAACAAAATCACGTTTCACTTCAGGAGAAGAAACCTCATTATTCTTTTTATATTCATTTTTGAGCAAGCTTAAATATCTAATTACAGCAGTCTGTGTTCTTACATCTTTTTGACCAGGAAAATGTTCACTATAGAATTTTTCTGTAATTTTTAAATGATTAGATTCATCCAATACACCACATTCAAGTAATGAGTTTTTTGGTGAAATTGATTGTAGATTACGATATGCACCTATAAGCGGTTGTTCACCTAGATAATTGGAACTCTGTCCAAAAGCACTTGTAGGCTTATTATTTGCACCTAATCCTTTACGAGCTAAATATTTTTCCGTCATCTTGTCTACTATTCCACGCTTTTTCCATTTTTTCAGTGTTCTTTCTTTTATTTTCATTTTAATTATCCTCTTATGAATAATAAATAGGGAAACTATTTAAACCTTTCGGTTGTTTGCCCCTTGTTAGTAGTGATATGCCCGAAGCCGTTCTTTTTTTGTAAACTTTGTCTCGAAATATCACTTCGTTCTTTAGAGAAATAAAACAGCTCCTAATTATTAGAACATTTACAGTGTTACGCAAAATTAATTAAAATAATTCCAAATCTTACTCCAAGAATTCAACTTCATCAACAATTCCGTCAGAATCAATATCTAATCCTTCCACGACACGAGCATTAATATTATTATTAAATTTATTACCCGTAACAATCTCATTAAAATGTTTTAAAAACGCAATGATCGCAGCTCTTGTCCCTGAAAATCTTTTTCCGGCAATTACTAGAATTCTTTTGTCTTTATTGAAAGGGTTAACAGCTTTAACTATCAACGCGTCCTCGTCGTTGTGATATATGATATTACTTATTTTACTTTTGATATTATTACCCTCAAAACATATTGGTAATTTATCATTAAATTTGGCCATAACTTTGTTTGTTACAGGCCCACCAAATATTATTAAGTTCTCAGATAAATCCTCGTGCCTAACTTCTGTGTCAAGTTTTACATTTAACGACGGGACATAATTCAAATGAGTTCCAAGAAATAATGCTAAATCCATTCCATAATAACCATCTCTGCTTCTTGCTTTATCAGGACCGTGAGGATCTGGACTTCCGACAACAATTAGACTATTTAATTTTCCATCTTTGATGAATGGTTGAAAATACTTATTTGTCTCTTGTTTTGTTCCTATTTTCTGAGATAATTTCATATCTTTAAATCTAAACATAAAAGCATCCTCTGAAATAGAATAAATATTTGCAACAGCGCCTTGTATTGTCTCTTGTTTCATAAGCCTAATGAACCCATTCTTCTCTAAATTTCTAATATGATAGTAAATTTTTTGTTCATGTTCTTTCAAAAGTTTAGAAATTTCTTTTGCATAGCTTGGTTTTTCGGAAATCTTTTTAAGAATCTTTTTAGCTAGCGAACTACTAAGTACAGCTAACTTATCTACATCAATTTCCTTTACAGGCATTGAGTAATTTCCTTCATTTCTTTTCTCTAAAACAAACATTATTAACCACTAACACTCAATTTATAATAGTACTATAGTTCTTTTAGTAATACTTATATATAAGTCTTTCCTACCTAAGACTCTTATGTGCGGAATAATAGGATATATAGGACAAAAAGAGGCAAATAGTATTGCACTAGCAGGGCTTAAGAGCCTTGAATACAGAGGTTATGACAGCTTTGGCATTGCTAACAAAACAGACAAAATTAATGTATTCAAAGATGTTGGAAAGATAGGGCAAATTGAAAAAATACCCCTTGAAAATTCTAAAATTGCAATTGGACATAGTAGATGGGCTACGCACGGAGGCGTTACAAAAGCAAATTCACACCCACATTGTACAAAAGATATAGCAGTAGTACATAATGGAATAATTGAAAATTTTCAAGAGTTAAAAGCATTCTTAATTAGCGAAGGTTATAACTTCAAATCAGAAACAGATACAGAAATAATTGCAGTTCATGTTCAATTCTTTTTAGATAAAGGAGACAAAATAGAAGATGCTTTTCATAAAACTTTACAAAAATTAAAAGGAAGCTTTGCTATAGGATTATTATATTCAGAAGATAATAGAATATACTTTGCAAGACGAGGTTCTCCACTCATTCTTGGAGTCGGCGAAGAAGAAATGTTTTTGGCAAGCGATGTTCCTGCATTCTTAGAGCATACAAACAAAGTAATCTACCTAGACGATGATGAATATGGATATTTTGATGAGAATCAGTATGAAATTTTTACATTAGATAATCAACCAGTAGAAAAAGAAATCAAAATTATAAATTGGAGTGTTGAGCAAGCAAAGAAAGGAGATTATCCGCATTTCATGCTTAAAGAAATTAATGAACAAAAACAGACAGTAGAATTAGCAATTGAACAAGACCCTGAATTTCTTGACAATGCTGCTGAATTAATCAGACAAGCAAAACACGTATTCTTTGTTGGTTGTGGAACAAGCTATCATTCATGCGTTTCGGCAAGCTATGTATTTAGTAAAACTGCAAAAAAACACGTCAATGTAATACTTGGAAGCGAATTTAGAAACTATGAACATTTCTTAAACGAAAATACATTAATAATTGCAGTAAGTCAAAGTGGCGAGACTGCAGATTTACTTGACGCTGTAAAAGTTGCAAAAAAACATTCAAGCAAAGTTATTGCAATAGCAAACGTTATGGGATCAACACTAACAAGAATGGCGGATCATAGCATAATGATGAATGCAGGACCAGAAATTTGTGTTTTATCAACTAAAAGTTATACTAGTCAATTAGCAATATTAACATTACTTGCTTATACAACTGCTAAAAAGTTTGACGAAGGGAAATTAATGATACAACAAGCAATAGCACATATCCCAAAAGTTATCGACGAAAACATTGAAAAATTACAGGAATTAGCAGAGAAGATAAAATCAGCTGAGGATCTTTTTCTTATAGGTAGAGATTTGGCATACCCTTCTGCACTTGAAGGTGCACTAAAGATAAAAGAGGTAAGTTATATTCATGCTGAAGGTTTTGCTGGTGGAGAATTAAAACATGGGACTATCGCGCTAATTGAAGAAGACGTTCCAGTACTTGTATTTTCAACTGACGACACTAGACAATTAATATTATCAAACGCTATGGAAATTAAAGCACGAGGCGGATATATTATTGGAATTGATAGCAAAGAAAATGACATTTTTGATTATTTAATTAAAGTTCCAAGCGTTAAAGATGCAGACCCAATCCTTATGATAATTCCAATTCAAATTTTATCTTATTATTTAGCATTAAAAAGAGGCTGTGATCCAGACAAACCAAGAAACTTAGCAAAGTCTGTAACAGTGAAATAAAGAGGGAATAAAATGATTAAAGCTGTTATATTTGACATGGACGGAATTATAGTTGATACAGAACCATTATATCTTGAAGCAACCAATAGAATTCTTAGAAAGTATGGAAAAAAGTTAAAAGAAAAAGATTATTGTAAATATGTCGGTGTAAGTTCTGAAAGTTTTTGGAATAAAATGAAAATGCTATACCAACTTCCAGAGTCAGCAAGAGAATACGTAGAACAAAGAATTGAAATTACAAATGAATTAATTGAAAGAAAATTACAAACTTATTTTGGATTTGAGCAATTATTTAAAGAGCTTAAAAATAATAAATATAAAATTGCAATTGCATCATCTTCATACAAAACAAACGTTATGAAAGTTATTTCAAAATTAAATTTGGATGTTGATTCTGTATTATATGCAGAAAAGATTGAGAAACACAAACCAAATCCTGAGATATATCAAAGAACAGCAGAAGAACTTGGACTTGAACCAAATGAATGCGTTGCAATCGAAGATTCTCAATACGGAGTATCCGCAGCAATTGCAGCAGGAATGTTTTGTATTGCAATTCCTAATAAATATACAAGAGTACAAGACCATAGTAAAGCAACTTTAATACTTGAGTCATTATCTAAAATTTCAGTAGAAACATTAAAAAAAATAGGTGAATAGAAATGAGAGAATTATTTGGAACAGACGGGATACGAGGAAAAGCTAATGTTTATCCTATGACTGCAGAAATCGCATTAAAAATAGGAAAGGCAGTTGTCAAAGTTTTAAGCAAAGAAAATGAAAGTCCTAGGGTTATAATTGGAAAAGATACAAGATTATCAGGATATTTATTTGAAAATGCACTAGCTGCGGGCGTAATTGCCATGGGCGGCAGAGCAATTATGTGCGGTCCAGTACCAACACCTACTGTTGCACATTTAACTAAAAGTTTAAACGGAGATGCTGGGATTGTAATCAGTGCTAGTCATAACCCAGCAGAAGATAATGGCATTAAAATATTTGACAAAAACGGGTTCAAATTACCTGATGACGTTGAAGAACAAATAGAACAATTAGTTTTGTCAGACGAAGAAATGACTAGCGAAAAGATTGGAAAAGCACAAAGGATAGATCATGCAAACGGCCGATATATTGAATTTGCGAAATCAAGTATTAAGAGTAAAAGTTTGAAAGGATTAAAAATTGCATTAGACTGCTCTAACGGAGCTGCATATAATATAGCGCCTTTAGTCTTTTTAGAATTAGGCGCTCAAGTAATTACACTTAATAATAGACCTAATGGTAAAAATATTAACTTAAATTGTGGTTCACAACACCCTGAAGTTGTAAAAGCTGCTGTTCTTGAAAATAATTGTGATATTGGTATTGCTTTAGACGGAGATGCTGATAGAGTTATTGTTGTTGACGAAAAAGGGAATGAAGTTGATGGCGATAAAATAATGGCTATTTGCGCTTTAGAATTAAAGAAACAAAATAAATTAAAAAATAATGCAGTCGTTTCTACAGTCATGAGTAACCTAGGATTAAAAAAATGCCTTGAAGAAAATGATATTAAATTAATTCAAACAAAAGTTGGAGATAGATATGTAGTTGAAGAAATGCGTAAAAATAATTATAATTTTGGTGGCGAACAATCTGGACATATGATTTTTCTTGACTACGCAACCACTGGCGATGGAATTATCTCAGCACTACAATTACTAAAAATAATGAAAGAAACAGGTAAAAATATATCTGAATTAGCAAAAGTTATGCAAACATATCCGCAAATTTTGATTAATGTAAATGTGAAAGAAAAAAAACCAATTGAAGAATTATCTGAGACAAGTAAAGTAATAAAAGAAATAGAAGCAGAGCTTGGAAAAGAAGGACGAGTTTTGGTAAGATACAGTGGAACGCAAAATATGGCAAGAGTGATGGTTGAAGGAAAAGATGAAGAGAGTATAAAGATTGAGGCTAATAAAATAGTTGATGCATTAAGAGAAGAGGTGGGTGAATAATGCAAGCAATAATTCTCGCTGCTGGAAAAAGCACTAGAACAGAACCATTAACAATTAATATACACAAAGTTATGTTAAAAGTTGCAAATAAAACACTTATCGAGCATAATTTAGATCAACTACAAGGAATTGCTGATGAAGTAATTATTGTTGTAGGATTCTTAAAAGAACAAATTATTGATTTTCTTGGGAATGAATACAAAGGAATCAAAATAAAATATGTAGAACAAAAAAAGCAACTAGGAACAGGCGATGCTGTTAAGTGCTGCGAACCATTAATCAAAGATAAATTCATTCTAATGAATGGCGACGACCTTTACCATAAGAAGGACATAAAAGAATGTTTAAAATATGACTTTTCTGTTCTTGCAAAGAAAGTTAAAAACCCGGAAAGATTTGGAGTTTACGTTGTTGATGAAGAAAATTATGTAAAAGACTTAATTGAAAAACCACAAGATTTTGTATCAGACTTAGCATCATGCGGGTTATATATTTTAGATAAAAGTATTTTTGACATCAAACTTGAGAAATCTTCAAGAGGAGAATATGAAATTACTGATGCTGTTCTTGAAAATTCAAAAAAGAATAAAGTTAAAGTAATTGAAGTAAAAGAATATTGGCTAAGCATTGGATATGCTTGGCATTTACTTGATGCAAATAAAGTATTGCTTGAAAGATTAGATAAATCTGATATAGAAGGAGAAGTAGAACCTAACGCTACAATTAAAGGAAACGTTATTGTCGGAGAAGGGACAATAATAAAAAACGGAGTTTATATTGAAGGCCCTGCAGTTTTTGGTCAGAATTGTAACATTGGCCCTAACTGCTACATCAGAGCCGCAACTACAGTTGGTGATAATTGTAAAGTTGGAAACGGTGTTGAAGTAAAGAATTCAATTATTATGGACAATACTAATGTTGGACATTTAAGTTATGTTGGCGACAGCGTTATTGGCCCTAAAAGTAATTTAGGAGCAGGAACAAATACTGCAAACTTAAGGCATGATGATTCCAATATGAAAACACCAATTAAAGGCGTAATGATTGACACTGGGAGACGAAAACTAGGAACAATCATGGCTAATGGCGTTCATACAGGAATCAATACAACAATATATCCTGGACGAAAGTTTTGGCCGAGTACAAGTACACTTCCTGGCGAGATTGTTAAAAAGGATGTTAAGTAGGTTAAGTGAAACTTAATCCATTCTATCCTAAACTTAGCAAAAACTCTGTCATTAACATTCCTTGAGTTTTTGGCTTCTAGCCAAAAACCTTATAAAATATAGCCATTTATTGTATAATATGCCGGAATTATCTGATGAACAAAGAAAAGCTTTAGAAGAGCAAAAAAAACAATGTCCATTCTGTCAGATTATAGAAGGAAAAATTCCAGCAAAAAAGATTTATGAAGATGATAAAGTTGTTGCTCTTTTAGATATAAATCCAGCAACAAAAGGGCATACACTTGTAATGCCAAAAGAGCATTATCCAATAATGCCACTTATTCCTCCTGAAATTTTTGCTCATCTATTTAAAATTGTTAGAGATATAAGCAAAACACTAAAAAAATCTCTTTTGATGACAGGAACTAATGTATTTGTCGCAAATGGTGCTGTTGCAGGACAGCAGTCTGGACATTTTATGGTGCATATTATTCCTAGAGAAGAAGGAGATAGCTTCAAAGGTATTAAATTAAAAGAAGGAAAAGTTGATGAAGCAAAAATAAAAGAGTTAGAAGGTATGCTTTCACATAATCTACCATTAATGCTTAGAGACTTCTATAAAAAACATCCTATTGAGGGAAAAGAAGCGCCTGCAGCTCCAAAATTAGATAAAGAAAAAGTTATAGAAATTATAGGACAAAATCCTCAATTAGTTGAATTAATTAAAAAAGATCCTAAACAAGTAAGGGATGCAATTCCAAGTAATGATCAATTAAAAATGTTATTTAGCAACGTTAAATTCGAAGAGATTGTTGAACATTTTACTGGTATAAAAGAAGCAGAATTTGAAGATATTGAAGACGAGGTTGATAAAGAGACTAAAAAAGAATCAAAAGATAAAAAAGAATCTAAGAAAAAAGTAAAAAAGAAATCAATAAAAAAAGTGAAAAAGAAAAAGTCTAAAAAAACAATAGAAGACGAAATAGAAGAAGACAGCGATGAAGAGCCTGAAGAAGATAATGATGAAGATACAGAAGACGTTGATGATATAGAAAAAGAAGAAAACAATGAAGAGTCTGAAACTACTAATGATGAAGAAGATGACGATGATGATTCAGAAGAACCCGAAGATGATGATTCAGAAGAAACTAAGAAGGAAGAAGATCCTGAAGAGGCATCACTTGACGATATAGCGAGGTTATTCGCATGAAAGTCTATGAAGATGCACTTTGTTATGTAGAGCTTGCTAAAAAGCCTGTTACCGAAGGACACTTGCAAGTATATCCTAAAAAAGAAGTTAAAAGTCTTGAAGAAATGGATGATGAACTTGTTCAACATTTATTCTTTGTTGCAAGTTACTGCGCAACAGGATTATTTGAAGGATTAAAAGCACAAGGAACTAACATAATAATAAATAATGGAAAAAATGCAGGCCAAAAAGAAGACAATATCTGTGTTGATGTAATTGCAAGATTTGAAAAAGATGAACTACCTATATTGTGGGAACCAAAACAAGGAGACCAAGCTAAACTTGAAGAAACCTTTAAACAAGTTAAAGGCGAAGCTTTCTATGTAAATAAATCACCAGATAAAAAACAAAATAAAGAAGAGAAACCGCCTGAAAAAATTGACGGTGACAATTATATGATTGAACACCTTAATAAATTACCTTGATTCTCTAAAAATTTCTTTAATATCATTCTTAAGCTGAGTTTTAGTACTATTATTTTTAACATGATGATGAACTTCTAAACCATCAAAATTCTGTACACTTAACCTTCTAGAAATATCTGAAAGAGTATATTTTTTATTCCTATATAATATATTTGTCTTAGTAGTTTTCATAAATATTATACGAGTACACAATTTATCGATCCCAACAATATGTGGTATAGCACAATCAATTACAATTAAACGTTTTGGACTATTTTCTATCATATGTTCAACAACTCGCTTAATCGAAGGATGAGTAATCCTATTTAATTTTTTTAATAACTTAGCATCTCTAAAAACTTTCTCAGCAAGCTTAAATCTATCAATTGTCTTGTCTCTTCTTAGAACATCTTTACCTATTTCGAGGAGAACTTGGTTATATGCAATAGTTCCCTTAGCTAAAATATCATAACCGATTTTATCAACATCAATAACAAATGCATTCTTAAATGCTTTTACTGCTGTACTTTTACCACTACCCATAGGGCCTGCAATACAAATTATTTCTTTATTTTTTTGTTTGACTTTTTTTAAAAGTAATCCTGCTAGCTTTTTTTTAGATTTTGTTTTCGAAATAACTGATTTTTCTCCTTTAACTCTATATATTTCATTTATTTTACCTACGACAAAAGAAGATGGCCAGCCTTTATTCAATAATCTTGATTTAACTACTGACGATGAAAAGCCTCTTCTCTTCATCTCTATAATATAATTCTCCGCAGGTCTATAGACTCGCGTTGTTTTATGTCTCTTTTTATACAATAAAATTATCATAAATAAAGAAACAAATATCGAAATTAAATATAACAACAAATCAAATCTTATAAAATTATCTTTTATAATAATCGGAACGTCTGATTCATTTAATTCAACACTTGGAATTTCAACAATAGGTTCTTTTAGAGTTTCATCTTTCTTTTTTATGAGTTGTTTAGGAGTATCATAAGTGATTGCAAAATAACTTAATCCAGGACTGACACTATGATAATAAACAAACAATGAATCTTCATCAACAATATCAACATTCAAATCATTCCAATCATTAGTATGTCTATAAAATTTAATTCTATTCTTATCTTTTTGTTGCAACCAAATCTTCTCTACTTTAAAGAAAATATCAACTTCATCAATAGTTTTTGGATCAATATTTTCTGTCTTAATTGTAGCATACCAATAAACATCATCTAAAGGCCAAATGCCAATAGGTTTTTCAGACAACATTTTTAGATATAAATTAGCCTTTTTTGAAGTCGAAGATAAAGTTATATCCACTTGATAGATTACAATTGCTGATTTGTCAATTGAAAATAATCTTTCACCTTCCCAACTAGCATTCTCGCTTCTGTATTCATATGGATCTAATACAATTTGTTCAGTTTCATGTGATCTATAATTATTAGTACTACTTCCTCCGCTCCCACTATTGGAAGGAGAAACAACACCAGAAGTTATTCTAATCACTCTAGATGATGAATTTTTATTTAATCCACTAAGAT
>CAYZMD010000032.1:0-13476 GCA_964479425.1 uncultured Methanosarcinales archaeon
TCAGATATTCAATTGCAATTAATTCTTGTTGATTTTCTTTATAATTTAGACTGTATAGGTTGTTTTCATCTGGAATTATTATCTTTTTCTCAATTAGATGCTTGCTTGCTCTATAAGAAAGTGCTTGATGCATTCCAAGTTCTTTTCCTGCTCCTTGTAAACTGAACTTTTTTGAAATCTTTGAGACAAAGAACTTCATTAGTTTTAATTGTGTTTTTGTTATCATATTATACCCTTTAGTATTAGATATAATACTATTTAGTATAATATATAAATGTTTTGGTTATAATTGTCGTTTATTGTTTCAATAATGCTTTATGAAAATTTAGAAAAGGTATTCAACCAGTACGTTTAAACTTTCGTTCCAATTCCGCTTTCGTCATCTTAATCATAGTCGGACGTCCATGCGGACAAGTGAAAGGAGTTTTAGTTTGCTTTAATTCAGACATTAAATTTGACAATTGATTTTGAGTTAAACTATCGCCTTGCTTAACACTAGCTTTACACGCTTTTTGAATTAGAGTTTCTTCTTCAAAATTCTTTAGTGTTTTTACTTCGTCAAGTAAATCAAGTATTGCTTCTTTACTTTGTAATTTATTTAATAGCAGTGGAATAGAACGAAGGATGAAACTATTATGTCCAAAATTGTCTAAGTCAAATCCAATTGCTTTGAACTTTTCAATATTAGCTTCAAGTAATGTAAAATCAGAAGCATTCATTTCTAAATGCATTGGTTTGAGTAATTGTTGAATTTTAATGTCTTTATTAGCATACATGTCCATAAATCTTTCATAATTTACTCTTTCTTCTGCTGCATGTTGATCGACAATTAACATTCCCTCTCTATCCTCAACAATAAGATAGCAATCATGTACTTGTCCAATGATTCTTGTCGTATCTTTCGGAGTTACTTCTTCTAGTTTTTTCATATACGCTGATTGGTAATTAGTTTGTAGTTCTGCTTGTTGATTTGTCGGAACAACATATTCTTTTTTCTTAAATTTTTCTCGTTCATATTTGATATCATCAATTACTATTCTAGTTTGTTTATCTAAATCTTGAGGCACAAGATTCTCTTTATCTAAAACTTCTTTTATAGCAGAACAAACTGCTGCCCTCATTTCTTCCTCTTTATTAATCCTAATCTCTTTTTTTGTAGGATGAACATTGACATCAATAAGTGAAGGATCAACTTCAATGTTTAGAATAATTACTGGATGTCTGTGATTAAAGAGTAAAGTATGATATGCATCATAAACTCCTTGTGTAATATATTTATTTTTAATATACCTTTTATTTACATAAAGGCTCTGATGGCTTTTATCTGCTCTAGTCAATTTTGGTTTGCTAATAAATCCACTAATAGAATAAATATCATTTTTGTATTCAATTGCAAGCATATCACGAGCAACATCCATTCCGTAAATGTTTATTAGAGTTCCTTTCCAGTCAGGCGCTTGAGGCGAAACAAAAATATCTCGTTTATTATGTACCAATTTAAAAAAAATATTATGATTGATTAATGCGTATCTAGAAATAACATCTACTATATTTTGAAATTCCAGTCTCATGTTTTTCAAAAACTTTTTACGTGCAGGAACATTAAAGAATAAATCTTTTATTTCCATTGTTGTGCCATCTTGCCAGCCAATTTCTTTTTCAATATAAATTCTGCCTGCTTCAATATTTATTTGAAATGCTGTTTTTGCTTCTTTTTGTTTAGTTATAATTTTCATATTACTAATAGCAGCAAT
Source organism: uncultured Methanosarcinales archaeon (assembly GCA_964479425.1). GTDB lineage: Archaea > Nanobdellota > Nanobdellia > Woesearchaeales > CAYSVS01 > CAYSVS01. The sequence goes on from CAYZMD010000032.1 coordinate 1,755, forward strand.
ACTAGCAAGTGCTTCACCTCTGAACCCCAGTGTTTTTATTTTGAATATATCATCAGCATCCTTTATTTTTGATGTTGCGTGTCTTTCAATACACAATTTTGTATCTTGTTTATCCATACCTTTGCCATTATCTACTATCTTAATTAATGAGAATCCGCTTTCTTTTATTTCAATAACAATTTTTGTAGCTTTAGCATCAATGCTATTCTCAATTAATTCTTTTACAACAGAGGAAGGTCTTTCAATAACCTCTCCTGCAGCTATTTTATTGATTAATGCATTATCTAACTTGTTAATAATTGCCATTATTATATTAGTCTTAATGTCTTTTATAAATTATTTTATTCTGTATTATACTGGTTAAAAAGGCCAAATTTTTAATAACCTTTTTAAAAGAAAGCATATGTTGCATATGTACAGAACCAGAAATAGAATTACTATCTTTTTATTTCTGGTTGACACATTAAAAGGTCAGCTTTTGGTGTTCAAGAAATTTTATAAATTTCTTAGGATATACAAATCAGAATAAATTAGAAAAAAGAATTATGATTTAGTATATTTCGGTGGAAAAATGAATTCAGAATTTATAGGAGACAGAATAGTAAAGTCAAATAATGGTGTATTTTATATCTGTGATATAGCAGAGCCAAGTAGCAAAGAAGAAGATATTAAAGATCCAGGTAGAAAGGGAGATGTTAATTTTTTATTAACTAAAAGTGCTATATCTGAGGGACTAGATAAAAAATTAATCAATAAATTATATAATTTTACAGTAAGCGCTTATAGAAAAAGAATTGGTTATAAAAAACAGACTTATGAAAATAACGCTGAAAGCTATTTTAAAATATTTGATTTATCTCTTAGTGTAATAAACGCAGGATTTAGAATTAGCCTTTTAGAAGTTAAAGGTTGGAAAGACTTTGCTATTGAAGCTTATGAAAAAACTTTAGATAATCGTGAATTTTCAAAGATTGCAAATTTAAGACTAGCAGAAATTCATCATAAACAGGGAGATTATAAGAAATCAGAAGAGTATATGGATGAAGTTTTTTTTGGATTAAAACTTATACACGTATAATGGTAAAATAAAAATGAAAGAAGAAACACAAACTAATAATAAAACAATTGAAGAGATTGTTATAACAGATCCTTTGACTAATGAAATGTTTGCATACATTAAAGATGATGGAATTGCATATGCTTTTATTTCTGAAAGTGAAAGAACGGGAGATATTCATTATAACGCGTTTAAAGGTTATGCAATGACATTTAAAGACGAAGATTGCGATATTGCAAAAGAAAATGCAATGTTAGAATTTGCTACAGCAACAAAAGCATATAGAGAAAGAACAAAGGATGCACCTAATGCTGATGCCTTTTTTAGAATGTTTAATATGGCTTATATTGTCATTGAATCTGGTCTGGGGGTTTTACCTATGGAAGTAATAGAAGATTTAGGAACCAAGGCTCTTAACTCTTATGTTGATGTTATTGCTGATTTAGATCTTGATGAACACAAAAATCGTGGTATTGCAGCTGCATGTTATCGAAGTATGGGTGATATTTATCAAAGACTTGGTAGTCCAGAATTATCAAAAGCAATGTATGAGAATGCTGAGCGTTTTCTCTTATAAAATATATTTTTATTTTGGTTTCATTATCCAATATAATGAATTAGGTCTACTAATCATTAATTGTTCTTTTGTAAATATATCCACTGTATTTTTAATTTTAAATACATCACTATGTATTGGTATTCCGTTTTTTTCAAAAATTACAAATCCTTGAACAATTTCTTTATCGTTAGAAGTATAATTTTTTGAAGTGTTATATGAATGATTGCCCATTGCAACACCATCATATCCATTTAATTTTGCATAGTCCATTAACCAATTTTCAACATATTCGGTAACTTTAGTAATTACTTCTCTACCTCCTGCAATTCCAAATCTTGATATTTCTAAGCTATTACAAACTAAAACTTCTTCATTTTTGTAACTTGAATCAAATCCTAAGACAAATCCCATTCTGTTTTCTGCCTTAGCTCTTTTTCTATATAATCCAAAAATCCTCACTTTATTATGTTTTTGATAAGACGGAATACTCCATCCATTTTTTAGATCTTCTACTTTATTTGGAACAAAAACACATGCTTTCCCATCGTTACCAATAGTAACATCTAATGGGTTTTTTGGCAATTCTCTCATTTGATATGTTAGTTCTGTTTGTTTTCTTATCCTTGAAGATACTGCTATATCGCTTATTTCAGGTAACTTATCGAGTAATTCTCTTAGTTTTTTTACTCTCGGATTTAATGATTCTAATAATTTCTCACTATATTCTAAATTTGGAATTCGTGCATGATTTTGCATAATACTATATTTTGATATATTTGGATTGGTTACAATTCCTCCATTGAGTATTTGTTCATATCCTGTTAAGTCATTAAATAAAGAAGTAATTTCACGTTCATAATCTTCAATTATTTTTGCTCTTAAGTTAAGATCTGATTTAAGAATTTCATTAAAACTTTTTATTATTGTTTCTTCACTAAATCTATCTTCATACATTATTTTATGTGCAAAACTATCCCCGTTTGGATTATCTTCAGTCATATTGTCTGCCCAATAATTAATTAATGAATCAATTCTACTACCTATTAAATAGATTTCCTCGGCTTCTGAATATTTAAAATATGCTTTAGCATTTTCTAATACTCTCTCTCTCTGAGTATCTTTAAGGCTTATTTTCCACTCTTTTATTTTATTTTCCAATAAACTTTTATCTTTAATAATGTCTTCTACTTTTCTAACAAACTCTTCAAAATTATTATATTTTATATTTACGAATTTTTGTGTCGAATTAACCATCATCTTAACTATTTCAGACGGTGCATTCATTTCTACTACTTTTTTTACTCTGTCAAATGAACTATTTAATCTCTTTAAAAAGAAGCTATCTTTTTGTTCTTCATTGTAATCATTTTGCATCTTCACATATGTATCATCATCATTAAATATATCATACATTAAATCTTCATCATTTCCAATTATTTTTTCTGCTTTACTATAGACTGCTAATTTTATTTGATGATTTAGTTTCATAATTTCTGTAGTTATCTCTCTAGAATCTAAAAAATCGTCAATGCTTAATATCGTTTTTTTGACAACTATACTCTCTTGGTGTTCTTTTCCAATTTTAAAATTATCAGAATATATAGGAGCTTCAGTCAATGATGATAATATATTATTTCCTTGCGCTAGGTAGATAAGTTTTAGATCTTTATACGATTTAGTACCTATTGCCTCTTTTACCTCATTCTCCCATCTCGGATGAGTTAACACTTCTAAATATATTAATGATAATTGAAATTTAGGATCTAGAAGTGTTGCAACTTTTTCCATTCCTTTTGATCTTAATTCATCCAATATCCCTTCTAACATATTTGTTTAAAATAGATGATTATTAATAAAACTAATTGAAGATGTTTTTGTTTTATAATTTTTAGTAATTATGTCATATGATTAGAATTAGCTTTCAATATACCATTCATCACTTACATATCAAGAAGGCTAGTTTGACTAACTTCCTCCTTATCTTTTCTTTTTAGTGTTTTCTTTTCAAAAACTTTTTTCTTAAAATCTTTATGTATTCTATCCGCTATCTCATCGTCCATTTCTAATTTTGTCATGATTTGTTTACTTCGTTCAATCACTTCTTCAGGAAGCCCTGCAAGCTTTGCTACTTGAATACCATAGCTTTTATCAGTTCCTCCTTCAAATAATTTATGCAAGAATATGATTTCATCATTATCTTCTTTAACGCCAATATTATAATTAAAAACATGTTCATATTTGTCAGCCAATTTATTTAATTGATGATAATGCGTTGCAAACATAGTTTTAGCTTTAATAGTCTCAGCCAAATGCTCAGCAACAGCCCACGCAATACTAATACCATCAAAAGTCGAAGTCCCACGACCAATCTCGTCGAGTATTATCAAACTTTTATTCGTTGAATTATTCAAAATATTTGCAGTCTCGTTCATTTCAACCATGAATGTAGATTGCCCCATTGTCAAATCATCATAGGCTCCAATTCTAGTAAAAATTCTATCAACAACAGAAAGTAGACAACTATTAGCAGGGACAAAACAACCAATTTGCGCCATTAGTTGTAACAATGCAACTTGTCTCATTACTGTGCTTTTCCCTGACATGTTTGGTCCAGTAATAATCATGATCCTTTTCTTCTCATCTAAATGAACATCATTAGGAATAAACATTTCTTCAATTTGTTCAACTACTGGATGCCTACCATCTTTAACAATCATAACATTTTCTTCAAATAATTTAGGTTTGCAATAATTATTATTAATTGATACATGAGCAAAATTAAGAATAACGTCTAGTTGAGCAATTTTCTTAGCCAATTCTTGCAATCTTTTTGTATATTCTTTTATATCCTCAATAATCTTCATAAAAATACTACTTTCTAACCCATTGATTTTCTCTTGAGCATTTAGAATCGTACTTTCTTGGTCTTTTAATTCAGGTGTAATATATCTTTCACAATTGACAAGAGTTTGTTTTCTTATGTAATATTCCGGAACTAGATTTTTATGTTTATTGGTAATTTCAATATAATATCCAAACACTCTATTAAATCCCATCTTCAAAGAATTAATCCCAGATTTTTTTCTTTCTGATTCTTGTAATTTAGTAATCCATTCTTTTCCACCAGAACTTATATCATGTAAATTATCTAAATCGTCATTATATCCTCTTTTAATCATATTTCCCTCGCGCAAAGAAGCAGAAGGTTCATCTTTGATACTTTTTTCAATCAGTGCTTTAATCTCATCAAACTCAAATAATTTCTGATTAATAAATTCTGAATCTAGCTCGTCAATTTGAGCATTTATTTTTGGTATTGTTTCAAGGCTTAATTTTAAACTTATTAGATCTCGTGCATTAGCATTACCATAATTAATTCTACTTATCAAGCGTTCAACGTCTTGAACATTTCTAAATAAAGTTCTAAGCTCTTCTCGTTGGAAACTTTTTTTTGTTAATTCCTCAACAGCATCTTGTCTTTGATTTATTTTATCGATATTTATTAGCGGTCTTAATATCCAAGACTTTAACATTCTTGAACCCATTGGTGTTATTGTATTTTGTAATATTGATAATAAACTTCCTCTTTTACTGCCATCTCTTATATTCTGTAATAATTCCAAATTTCTTTGTGTGCTTGCATCAAGAACCATATATTCAGAGACAAAAAAACTTTTTATTGAATTTATGTAATCTAACTTTTTCATTTGAGTCTCTTTTAGATAATTAAGTAAAGCGCCAGCACTATTTATTGCAAGAGAATTTATTTTAATACCAAAACCTTCAAGACTCACAGTATTGAAATGTTCAAGCAGGATACTATTGGCATTACTTAATTTAAAATGCCTATCTTCATAACTATTAACAAATGAGTCTATTTTCTTAACAAATTCTTTATTCACGCCAAAAGAAATTGGAATTAAAACTTCAGATGGTTTGAATCTTTGCAGTTCATTAAAGACTTTCTCCTCTGAATCAACTTCGCTAGTGAAAAAGTCTCCAGTAGAAATATCAATAAAACTAATTCCGAATTTGTTTAAGTAAGGATAAAGACTAGCAATATAATTATTACTTTTTTCGTCAAGCATTATAGAATCAATTAAAGTTCCTGGTGTAACGACTCTAACAACACCTCTCTTAACAACGCCTTTTGCTTTTTTTGGGTCTTCTAGTTGTTCGCAAAGCGCAACCTTATATCCTTTCTTTACTAATTTTGCAAGGTATGGGTCTAATGCATGATAAGGAATTCCTGCAAGTGGAGCTCTTGTTTCGCCTTTCCCTCTTGCAGTCAAAGTTATATCTAATTCTCTAGATGCTGTCTTTGCATCTTCATAGAACATTTCGTAGAAATCTCCCATCCTAAACATAATTAGACAATCAGGATAGTCTTCTTTTGCTTTTGCGAACTGCTGCATTGCAGGTGTTAATTTTACCATTCTTTCCCCATTATCCAGATTTACGTACGAGTTTAAATATATTTTGACATATAATGCAAGAAAATGTAACTTATTTGTAACTAATAAGGTCTTTTTTGTAAATAATATGTATAAAATGCCTCACTCTAGATTCTATAAGAACTAGCTCAGAAAGATTTAAATATTGGTTATTTCTAAAAAATATTTATGGATAAAACAGAATTAAAACGGGTTTTTGAGCATAGATTATCAAAATTTAATCATTTGTTAAAGATGCATTCAGACGAATTAGAGATCGAAAAAAAACATCAAATTATTGGAGCAATGAATGAGATTTCTGTAATGTTAAAAACCTTAGAAAACAATTGAGAATTCTAATTATTTATCAAACAGTTAAAATTCTCAAAAAGTTTAAAGTTCTCAATTAGAATCCGACTTCAATTTCAACTCTTACTCTTTTTTCTTTTCCATTCTCATCAGCTTCTAATCTGACATCAATTTTATCTACTATATAATCTAATAATTTAGAACTTTTTTCATGCAATCCTTTTCTATTTAATATTTTTTTATAAATTTCAGATAGTGATACAATATAAATCAATGATTTTTCATAGGATTAGAAGATTTGAATAAGCTTGAAGCTCGTATTTTATTTGGATTTACAATCTTTGCTTTTTTATTGTATAAACTTTCTTCAAAATTCATTATAAAACCTCAAATTCTCCTGACAATACTATTCCGTTGCAAATATTATTTATTAGGTTAGGATTTAGTTTTTTTGCTTTTTTCCATGAGTCTTTACTAAATTTATGAATGCTTACTTTTCTGTTTAATCTTTTTTCATATTTTTCTGTTGAAAAGTCTTTCTTTATGTTTGATATTAAACAGAAATCTATATCACTTGATATGTCATCATTTGCATTTGCATAACTTCCGAATAATACAATTATTGAAAAGTCATAGAAGTTTTCTAAATCTTTAATAATATCAGATTCCCTGATTTTTTCCATATTATAATATAACTTTAGGTTTAAAGTTTTTTTATTTGGAATCAATTTGAAAAAAGAGTATAATCTGTCTTTTTCAAAAGATAGAAATCCCTCTTTGACTAGTTTTTTTAGGTATTGTCTTACTGTTGTATGGTTGATTTTTAAGATTCTAGCGAGTTCCCTTATACCGAATTTTCTATTTGGGTCTTCAAAAAACGGGCTTAAAATGGTTGTCTTTCTTTCCATGTGGAAATAAATACTTCCAGGTGTATATAAATGTTTCCATTTGTGAATTTTATTATTCTTAAATATGGTTTTTTCTTTTTAATAAACAAATATTTTACCTTCTTTTACAGGATTTGTGTATATTTTTACTATAGAATTTGTATTCTTTTTTATTTCGTTTGATAAAACTTTAAGCTCATCTATACTTAATGGATGTAGATCAAAACTTTCATTGTATGCATATAGTAATGTGTATAATTGTATTTCATCTGGATTTATTTGTTTTATCAATTTTATATAATTATCAAAGTCTGAGATATTTCCATCAGCACCTTTAACAAATATACTTTGAATCATTTTAGTATTTGATTTTATTATTTGTTTTATTGTATTATTAAGTGTTGATATTTTTGGACGATTGAATCTTTGAAACATTTCTTCTGTTCCAACATCTAGTTTTACGAAGATTTTGTCAATTTTATTTAAATTTTTAAAATCCAGCTTATATCCATTAGTGAAAAGTGCCGTCGGTGTATTAGGACTATATGTGTCCCTCAAATCCGTTACTAAATCAATTAATTTCCCAAACTTAGGATATAATGTTGGTTCTGTCATTCCGGACATAGTTATTGTATCAATTTTTTCATTAGAAGCGAGACGTTTTTTAAGCCCGTCTTTTATTTCAGAAAGTTCATAAAATATTAATTTTTGATTTTTAAATTGTGAATCAAGTCCACATTCACAATATATACAAGAAAAATTGCAATAATATCCTTGTTTGAGTATGTTTATACCTAAGGACTTATCTAATCTTCTGGAATCTATTGGTCCATATACTGGAGTTTTTCTAAACGGTTTAACATAGCTACCTATATTTTCTGAATTAAAGCATTCTATAGTCATATTATTATTTTTCATATATAGAAGATGTTTTAGATTTATTATATGTCTTTGTTGGAAAATTTTTACAACAGCTTTATAAGTTTTCTATGCTTGTATGAAATATGCAAGCTTTACGAGACTGGGGACTTAATGAAAAAGAGACCAAAGTTTATTTAGCAACTCTAAAATTAGGTCAATCAAAAGTAAATGATATAGCAAAGAAAGCAAAAATATTACGTGAAACAACGTATTTTGTTCTTAATAGCTTGATTGAGAAAGGATTAATTAGTTATGTAATTAAATCAAAAGTAAAATACTTTGAGGCAGCAACTCCAGTTAAATTACTTTCTATTTTAAAGGAAAAACAAGAGAAGATTAAACAGATAATGCCAGATTTATTAGCCTTTCAAAAAATGCAAATAGAAAAGCCAAGTGTGGAATTATACGAAGGTAAAGAGGGGTTAAAAACAATATTAGATGATATTATCAAAACAAAAGAACCACTTCTTGCATATGCAAATTATCAAATTTTTGAATTATTAAAATTTGCTTTCCCACGTTTCGTTAAAGAAAGAATTGTAAATAAAATACCTGCAAGAATTATTCAAGAGAAGAGAAAGCAATTTGAGAAAAAAGAAGAATTTTTAGATATGAGATTTTCCAAAACAAAGTTCAAATCAAACGTATTTATTTATGGCGATAAGGTAGCATTTATTAGTGTAGTAAATGAGCCTGTTGGAATAATTATTCAGAATAAATTGATTGCAGATACGCAAAGACAAGTATTTGAAATGTTGTGGGATAGTTCTAAATGAATTGTTTATTTATTCCTCCTAGTTTAAAATAACCACATTAATTTTTTATATAAGCTAGTAAGTAATAGCTACATGAACAAAGATATAGTTTACATGTGTCCTAAATGTGGCAGTACAGAATGGAAATTTCCAAATCCACTAAAAGCTTCAGAGTCTATGATAAATTTACCTAGTATGGTAAGTAATCTTTTTGAATGCGAAAAATGCGGAAATGTTGGAATCTTTTTTGAAGTGCATAAAAACGAAGTAAAAGATATTCAAGAACAACTCAAGAAATAGTTTTTTCAAGAAATCATTTTTATTCTTTAACCTTTATTAACAACAACTCAAGAAATAGTTTTTTCAAGAAATCATTTTTATTCTTTAACATTTATTAACAACAAGTCTTTTAAATAACCCTTTATTCAACGCATTTGGTGGATAAATTGACAGATGAATTATCAGAAATTAAATTAACACAATTTGCAGGTTGTGCAGGATGTGCAGCTAAAATTGCTCCAGATTTTCTTAGAGGTATTATAAGCACATTAGATATCTATAAAGACAATACTGTATTGTCAGATTCTAAAGGGTTTGAAGACGCTGGAGTTGTAAAGATTAGTGACGATAAAGCAATTGTTATGACAACAGACTTTTTTCCGCCAGTCGTAGACGATCCTTATTTCTTTGGGCAGATAGCAACAGCTAATGCATTAAGCGATATTTATGCAATGGGCGCAGTTCCAAAAGCGGCATTAGCTTTAGTCGGTTTTCCTGCAACAAAATTACCAAAGGAAGTTTTTGAACAAATAATGAAAGGTTGCACTGATAAACTTAGAGAGGCAAAAGTTAATCTTGTTGGTGGGCATAGTATAAAAAATCCAGAACCTTTTTTTGGAACAGCAGTCTTTGGTGAATGCCATCCAGATGATTATTGGAAAAATTCAACTGCTAAAGTTACTGGTGATATTATTTTAACAAAGCCTCTTGGCACAGGAATATTAAACACTGCATTAAAGATGGGAAAACTTAATGAATCTCAAATTAAGAAAACTTATGAAATCATGGCAAGCTTAAATGAGAAAGCTGCAAATATAGCAAGACAATTTCCAATAGATGCAGTTACTGATGTTACAGGATTTGGATTAATTGGTCATTCCAGTGAAGTTGCTAAAGCCTCAAATGTTGGAATAAAATTATTTTATGATAAACTTAAATTTATTGACTCATTTGTTGAAATCTTTGCAAAAGAAGGTATGATTCCAGGTGCAACTTCAACAAATATTCGAGTTTATGAAAGTGATGTATTATTTCCTGATGGTTCACAATATAAGAAGAATGTTTTGTTTGATCCTCAAACTAGTGGAGGGCTTCTAATTTTTGTTCCTCATGAACATAGTGATGAATTATTGCAAAAATTAATTGATAATGGAATGATTCATGCAGTAAAGATTGGACAAACAACAAAAGAACATTCTGGAAAGATTGAGGTGTTATAAAATGTCTAATTGTCTAAACGCAGAAAAAATAGACGCAAAACAAGGACTTGTTTATTTTATTACTTCAGATTCTATTGGTGAAGACAAAGAGATAGGTAAGCAATTAATGAATTCTTTTTTTCAATCTTTAATTCAAATTGAAAATCAGCCTGAAGCAATTTTACTTATGAATTCAGGAGTTAAATTAGCGTCTGAGAATGAAGAAATAATAGTTCATCTAAAAGAACTTGAAAGTAAAGGAGTAAAAATACTTTCTTGCGGATTTTGTTTGAAGAAATATAATTTATTAGAAACTTTAAGTGCTGGAATAATAACAAACATGTATCAAGCTGTACAGTTTTTGCATCAAGCAACAAATGTGATTACGATAAGATAGATTCCGTTAACTATTACTTTATTTCTTTTTTGTATTTTCAAGATAATCAACAAGTTGATTGATATTATCCCCATATTTCAATTTTTTTGCAAAATATAAATCAAGTTTTACAAACTCGTCTATAATATAACTACTTCCTTGATAAAACGCAGTTGGTAATTCATAATCATTAATTGAAGCAATTAATTCAGTAAGAGTTCCAGCCCCGCCAGTAATACCAATTACAGCTTCACTTCCTTTTATTTGTAAAAGATTTCTTATTGGATAATCTTGTTTAGTAAATATTTTAGTGTCTGGTTCAATTAAAACTTTCTCGCTTACTTTATCCATTAATTTTAATTGAGGATAATATCCAATAAATTCTGAACCATTATTTTGTTTATACACTTCAGCGACTAAACCTTGAAAACCAGAACTTGGAGATGCAACTAAAATATGTCCTCTTTTGGCAAGAGTATATCCTAGTTCTTGAGCTTGTAAAATGTATTTTTTTGATTTTCTAGGATTCCAACTCCCAATAACTAATATCTTCATAATATATGGGAGATAATATACTTCTATATATTCTTTTGGGATAATGGGATTTTATTAAATCAAAATATATTTCTTTAAGTTTATTTTTTAAAAAAATCAAATTAAATTATATCTATGAAAAATCGTTATACATGGTTGTTGTACAATTACTTCAGCAGAATAAACTCTTTCTATAAGTCTTCCATCTTTAGCCGGAAGCTTTATTTTTTGTCCATATTTAAGAGGAATAGCGGTAATTGGATGAAGGTTCTCTTCTTTGTTTTCTGATCTTAATAAGAAAGTGCTTAAGCTCATACGTGAACTGAAATAAATTTCTTCCGTATATTCTAACCAATTATTCATAACATCTATTTTTGTTTCATCAACCAGAATTGAAACCCAAGGTATATTAT
>CAYZMD010000033.1:0-13402 GCA_964479425.1 uncultured Methanosarcinales archaeon
TTTCTGCTTTTATTGTTTTATCTGTCTTTTTTTCAGGTTCTCCTGTTTCAAAAAAGAAGTTCTTTATTGCTTGTCCAAATCCCATTTTATTTATCTTTGTTTCTTTTTGCTTTTTTAATTCTTTTTTTTTAACAATTTTTTCTTTTTTAGGTTGTTTTTTTTTAACTTTCTCAATTACATTAGAATCTCTATAAAAAATCTTATTTAAAAACCCATTACTTTCTTTCTTCGGTTCTTTATTTTCTTTTTTACTATCACGTTCCATAAATAATATTAAAACAATAAGCATTGCACAACCTATTAATATATACGTTGAATACATACTTACAAAACCTTTAAGATAGCTACAACCAACCTTTCCATAATTCCACAATTTAACTACTACATTCTTAAAGAATACAACAACCTTATCTGAAATTTCTACAAATAAAGATTTTCCTTTAGATGTAATATTAATAATTGATTCAACAAAACTAATATTCATCGTATTATTTTCATCTACCCTATCTTCTACTAATTCAATATCAGAAGAATTCAAAATATCTGACAAAATAATATTTTCTTCTACAGTTTCTGTTTTATTAAATTTCATATAAGCCAAAAGCTTGCTAAATCTATCCATCATTGTTATATTATTTGTATTAGTATCATTAGTAGCTACTGTATTAGTAGTATTATTACTATCATTAAAAGATGGATAATATTTCCAGACAGCAAAAATAACTAATATAAGTATTAAAAAGACAATTAACCATTTCCACGCAAATTTTGATTCTGGTTTTGGTTTAGAATCTGATTCTTTTTTATCAACAACTGTTTTGCTTGCTGTTTTACTTACTTTTTTAGTTGCTATTTTATTTTCTTTCTTTTCTATTTTTTCTTTCTCTATTTCTACATGTTTATTAATTTGATTTTTAGTCCTACCTTTATAATTAGCTAATAATATTATAAATAATACTAAAATTATTAAAACTCCAAAGGTAATAGCCACCCACAGTAATATATTTTTCAAATTTCCTGGTTTTGTAAACTTAACTTTGATTTCATCTTCATATGATTGATTGTTATTTGTGTCTGCCTTAAATGTAAATTTATAACTTCCGTCTTCTGGCACGTCATAAGTCAAACCAACATTAAAACTTGCTCCAGGTTCTAAAACAACAGTCTTCGCATCTAATTTTACTAAATCTAAAGGAGATGAATTTAAATCATATCTTGCTGTCTTTTTTCCATTATTTTTTACTACTACAGATGACTTAATCTTCTCACCTGTAAAATTATGCACTTTATTATCCATGCTAAAAGAGGCTATTCTACACTCGCTAGCTGACACAGTTAATACAGACGTTTCATTATTATATGCTAAACCAGTAACTTTTGATACAGCATCAACATTAATATCATACTTTCCAGTTACAGAACAAGGAGTTATTATATCTAAATCAAATTCAATAGAATTTCCACTATTAATTATTAATGTTTTATTAAAATTAGACAAATCTGTTTCCTTTGATGTAGACAAAGTTAAATCAAATTCATCTTGTTTTGTTCCTTTATTTTTAACAATTATCTTATATTTATCAGATTCACAAGAGCAAGTATTAAGATTTTCCTCTACATCAATATCTAAATCATAACAATTATCAGGTAAAATCTTAAATGTCTTATTACCCATTAATGTCCCATATTCAGTTTCAACAAACAATGTAACGTCAATTGGTTCTTGTACAAAAGGAGAATTTACTAAAATATTAACCTTTCCAGAAGTATGCTTTGGTACTTTTACCTTCTTAGCGCTCAATTTGACCCAATCGGGTGCATCTAATTTTAAATTAAATATGTTATCAGCATCAGCCATATTTTCAATTTCAAAACTTATATTAGTATCAATCAATTTACATAATTCATAATCTTTTTGTGCAGTTAATCCAAAATCATAACATGGACTAATGTTTAAAGCAATAGGTAATTCAGCTCTTAATTTACTTGCTTCTGTCTTAATTACAATATTATAATTAGCATATCCATGATGATCATCTGATATTTCTAAATAAGCAAATACATCTGATTTTTCATTAGGTCTTAAAACAAAATCATTAGAACTAAATGATAATTTACCTATATCTTTATCTGCTGAAAGCATATATTTTTCATTATAAACACCAATATTTTCAATAGTAAAAGGAATAATAATTGTTCTACCAGGGCAACTTTTTACTAACCCATATCTTGTCCAAGCATTAATATTATTACATTGCTCAACTTTTATATTTTGTGATATTTTTTTTTCAAAATTTTCATCTGACTTAATTTTAGTAATTAAATTAAAAGTTCCTTTTGTATCTAAATTAGAAGTAACATAAACATAAACAAGTTGACTTTTTCCTGGACCTAAAACAAATTGATTAGGGATTGCTAAAGCATATTTTCCTGCTTTTCCTTCATATGAAATATCAAAATTATGAGGTATAACTCCGTAATTTACAACAGTCAAAACATCAACATACTTAGGATTTGCTTCACATGTAACAATATTTTGTTTATATGAGAAACTCTCAAAGTCTTCTGCATAAACTACTGAAATAAGAAGTAAAGTTACGAGTAAATATAATATTATTTTTTTCATGTTTCCCCCTCAACAAAGATGATTAATATTTGTTACTCTAGAATACTAAATTCTTTATAAATATATCTATAATATACTATATACTGAACCGCAAATAAAATTCTTAACTTTTGCGGTTGGTATATACTAGTCCGTAAAAATAATTATATTTTTTATTTACGGACCAGTATATAAAGGAATAATTGTACTATATAAATAATTTTAATTAATAAAATATTAGAATATTCAAAGAAAATTAAAAAAAAAGAAAAATAAAAAACTAAGTTAAAAAACTTAGTAATATGTTTGACCAGCGTCTAAATCTTCGTCGTCTTCATCAGCTTTTAATCTGTTAAAGCCAATAATTAAACCGATTACAACTAGTAAAACAACTAAAACAACTAATCCTATTTCTAGACCTTTTTTAAGCTTAGACATGCTACTGCTACTTGCTTGAGCTGCTTCTTTAACATTAGCCTTTAATGCAATCTCTTTTAGAGTTGCATCTCCTGACTTAATTTTAAGAGCAAACATCTGCTCACCAGCGTTAGCGTCTTCTTTAGCGCTTACGTAAACGTAAACAGCTTTAGCTTCATTAGGACCTAAAACAACAACGTTACTAGGGGACATTTTAATTTCAGCCCAACTGCCTGCTTCTGCACTTATTGAAAAAGTTTTGGAAGCTGAATCAGCGTTGCTTAAAGTTAATGGATAGATTGCTCCACCCTGACCTTTGATAACATCTTGTACTTCTGGACCAACTGTGATGATTGTTTTTGGAGTAGAGCTTGTTATAGCGCCAACTTCACAAACACCAGTAGATTGTACTCTAACTGTGCTTTCTTCTGATACAGTTTCATAACCTTCGTCATATTCAACGCTAGCTACTAACTTGTAATCTTTAGCTTCTGCACACTTAGGGATTCTAAGTAATAATTCTTCACTAGTTTTAGTATCTTCTGCATCTAATTCATCGATGTATTCTGAAGCACTAATTCCTAATTCTGGAATTGAAACTTTAACTTTGATACCGTCTTCAGTTCTTTCGCCAGTGTTTTTAACTCTTACAGTAGCTAACAAAGCTCTACCTTGTTCAACTTTACCTTCAGGGCTTAAAACAACGTCTTTAAGAGTTAAAGCGTGTCTTGATGTACCAACGTTTATTCTGTAGTTAAATTCACTTGCAGTGCCGTCTCTATCTGATAGATATACTCTAAGTAAGAATTCTTCTGTGTCAAGCTTATCAGGAAGCTTGATTGATAATTCTTTAGTATAGACTGAACCTGCTGATAAATCTGAAATGTGATCTGAGTCGGATGTTTTTTCATGGTCACTATATTCATAACCTGATAAAAAAGCTCTTAACTCAACGTCTTCTAAATCTACTGTTGGTGTTAATCTGATCTTGATATCTAATTCTTCTCCTCTTTCAAAGAAAAGTTTTTCTGTGCTAGTTACTTCGTCGCCATTGATTTTGACAACAGGAGTTCCGACAGCAAGTGCGCTTACGCCACTAACCATCAAAGCAAGAAGCACAAACATTGTGATAACTTTTATTCCTTTCATTTTTGATTTCCTCCAATATTGGTTTTTGATCGTTTATTTGATGTGTAAATTTGGAGAGTATTTAAATGTTTTGCAACCTTTAGTATACTCCAGTAGTTACACGTCTTGACCATTTTTAAGTGTCCATTAAATTATTCTAATGAACCTATGTTTAGTCCGGAAACTTTCGCCGCCTTGACTAATTTTGAACCGCACCATATACTCTTCACCAGAAACTGCTTCTCCTGGAATATCTAGTAATATCTGTTTGGTTGTTCTGTCGCCTTCCTTTAAATCAAAAGGTCCTGCTGAACCTAAAATTCCTAAATCCGGAATCATAGCTGTTACTTTCAAATCTTCAAGATCAACAACACCTGTGTTGTCAAATGAAAATTTAAAAACTGCAAGATCTCCTGCTAAGACGTCTTCTCCATTCACTGTACTGATTCGAGTCATTGTTATTTCTCTATTTGTAGATGTTACTTTCTCGTCTCCAATAACAGTTGCTGTTAAAGTATCGGTGTCTATTTTGCCCTGGTTATCTGTAACTGTTAATGTAACAGTAAACTGACCACCAGATGTGAAAATGTGTGTTGGGCTAACGCCTATTGCTGTATTACCATCGCCAAAATTCCATGAATATGAAACAATACTTCCATCCATGTCATATGAAGAACTACCATCAAACAAAACAGATTCGCCTTGATTAACAGTAATATCGTCTCCTGCATTAGCTACTGGTTGTACATTAGCAACATCACTTATTGTAATTATTACAGTATCTGTATCAGTATCACCGCTATTATCTGTTACTGTTAAAACAACATTATAAGTGTCAGCTGTTGTGAATGTGTGTGTAGGTGTAGCACCTGTTTCTGTAGTTCCATCTGTAAAGTTCCATGAATATAAAACAATATTTCCGTCTGGATCTACTGAATTTGAACCATCAAAACTTACAACTTCCCCAACAAACTTAGTCTGAGCTAACCCAGCCTCAGCTTGTGGTACAATATTAGCAACATCACTTATTGTAATTACTACAGTATCTGTAGCAGTATCACCGCTATTGTCTGTTACTGTTAAAACAACATCATAAATGTCAGCTGTTGTAAATATGTGTGTTGGACTTACTCCTGTTGCAGTATTACCATCACCAAAATTCCATAAATATGAAACAATGTTTCCATCAGGATCAGATGATTCTGAACCATTAAAATTAACAACATGGTCAACTAAAACTGTTTGATCATTTCCTGCTTTTGCCAATGGAACTTCATTTTCAATTACTATAATTTGATTATCAACATCTTCTAATCGTCCAAAGGAATCATAAAGTGTATAATTTATTGAATAGTTTCCATTTGAAAGATTATAAACATATATATATTTATTCTCTATAGAATGAGAAAATACCGTATATGTAGTTCTTGCGTATGCCACAAAAAGTCCATTCTCATCATAAAAATCAGCAAAAACAGTTACATTAGAATATTTATTGTAATCTGTATCAACATCAATATATATTTCAACATCATTTAAAGCATCTCCACTATCCAAATCATGTGTCTGGGCAGATATTCGATAAAAATATTCGTCATAATCTGCAAGATTTACTATAACAACCAAACTGTCTGTATCTGTAGCACCATCATCATCTGTTACAGTCAATACAACGTCATAAGTTCCAGCCATTGTGAAAATGTGTGTTGGGCTAACACCTGTTGCTGTATTACCATCGCCAAAATCCCATGAATAACTAACAATAGTTCCATCCATGTCATATGAAGAACTACCATCAAACAAAACAGATTCATCTTGCTCTACAGTAATATCGTCTCCTGCATTAGCTACTGGTTGTACATTAGCAACATCACTTATTGTAATTATTACAGTATCTGTATCAGTATCACCGCTATTATCTGTTACTGTTAAAACAACATTATAAGTGTCAGCTGTTGTGAATGTGTGTGTAGGTGTAGCACCTGTTTCTGTAGTTCCATCTGTAAAGTTCCATGAATATAAAACAATATTTCCGTCTGGATCTACTGAATTTGAACCATCAAAACTTACTACATTTCCAACAAATTCGCTCTGATCCAATCCCGCATTAGCTTGAGGAAGTGTATTATTAACAATAGGATCATTAACTATAATAGTTAATGTATCTTCGTCAGTTGCTCCATCATCATCAGTTATTGTTAATGTAGCCGTATAAGTAGCAGCAGTATCGTAAGTATGACTAGTAGCCACTCCAACTCCAGTATTACTATCGCCAAAATCCCATGAATAACTAACAATAGTTCCATCTGCGTCAGTTGATAAACTTCCATCAAAAGAGACTGATGTACCTGTTGTAACAGTTTGGGAATTTCCAGCTTCTGCAACTGGATCTTGGTTTGTAATTGGTGTTGAACTAACTGAAACGTCAAATTCTTTTGTTGAATGCTCACCATGATTATCATAAGCAAATATTTTTACTTTATAATCTCCTGCACTGAATGTGTGTGTAAAAGTTGTAGGAACGCTTAAAGCTTCAAGAGCTGTTCCATCTCCATACAATATTGAAACTCCGTTAATTCCGTTATCATCACTTGCGTCAACATCAAATGTAACTTCCAATGGATCAGTTCCACTTAATGGTGTTGCGCTAGCAGTAATAACTGGCGCTTCATTATCTTGTGTAGTTTCAGACAATCCATTCATTAATACAATTGTGTCCTCATCTAAGCTATAGAAATAACCTGCATAAGGATTTCCTGTAGATTTCTCCATAGGATAACATGCAAATGAACTAACTGATTCTTCGTATGAACAAATAGTTCTTACTTCAATTGGTGAAATTCCAGTATTCTGAGAAGTACTCTCTAAAATACAACTATTTCCGCTACACCCAGCAAGAGCTGAATCAAAGTATACATCGACTGTTTTTGAATCATATCCAATAGCAGCAAACATTACTTCGTAAAATAAATTTGAATCAATTGTAAAATATGCAAATGGTGTTGCTTCTTTTTGCTGTTCTCCAAAAACAATAGTACTTGGATTGATTGTTTCAAATGTTATATAATCGGTTGAAGATACACCAACTGTGTATTCTCTTTGTGTTGCGGGAGGTAAAATATCGTCTCCTTTAACAGTGATTGTCCAACTTTGTGTTGTTTGAACACCGTTTGAATCTGTAACAATTAAATTTGCAATATAAACACCTACTTCAGTATACGTATGTAATACATCTACTGAATTGCCTGTAATTTTTTGTGATACTCCATCGCCAAAGAATAATGTTGCGCCTAAAATTTCGTCATCATCACTGATTGTTGCAGTAAATGTAACTTCTAAAGGAGCATCCCCATTATCAATATCAA
Organism: uncultured Methanosarcinales archaeon; assembly: GCA_964479425.1. Lineage (GTDB taxonomy): Archaea > Nanobdellota > Nanobdellia > Woesearchaeales > CAYSVS01 > CAYSVS01. The sequence continues at coordinate 7,516 of CAYZMD010000033.1, forward strand.
CGCTTGGGTTTGTAATTTCTGGAGCTTGATTTTCTCCTTGATCGTTTTTAACTAAAGGAATAAACGTATTCATTTGACCATTTGAATCAAGAACAAATTCATACTGTACTCCATTAAATGCACTACTGCAAAGCTGATTATCAAACGCTTCTTCATAAGCACAATCTGTAGTAACAGTAAGGCCAAAAGTTTTGTCAATTGAAGTAATATGACATCCATCAAGACAACTATCAAGATTTGAATCTACATATACATCCATTGTTCTTGATTTGTACCCTTGGGCTGTAGCTGTTAATTCATAAAAATAGTCTGAATTAACGATATCGTAAGATACCATAGGATTACCATCTCTAGTTAATCCCCCCAACGTAATTTGTGAATTTACTGTATCATATGTATCCCAATCCATAGAAACTGCATGAAAAACAAAACTTGATTGTTCAGCAATTGCACTTGGAACTAATGCCATCAGTAAAATAATGATAATTAGTAATCTTTTCATTTTTATTGACCTCGTGAATTTTTAATTTTGAATTTTGTAAAAATAAAATAAAAAAAATTATTTCTTTTTATCCTTAAAAAAATTGCTCATCCAAGGAGTATGATCTACATTTCCAGCTTGATTGTTTATACCTGGTGTGTCTGTTGTATTTGGCGCAGGTGTAATAACTACAGGTGTTGTTGATGGTGTTGTGACAGGTACTGCGGGTGTAGGTGCAGGATTATCCTTGCCACCAAATACAGCTTCTCCTAATTTATAAAGTCCAAATGCACCAGCAGCATAACCAACAACTTTTCCAACATTTTTAGCTTGTTTTGTTTTATACCATTTCTTTTGTGTAGAATTTGGTAATTCTGTAGTCTGCACATTAGTTGTACCAGGAGTCATAATATCAGTAATGTCTTGATTAACATCTGCTATTGCATTTCCTTTAGGAGCCTGTTCTGTATCAGCACCTGCATATTTTTGTAATTTTTCATACTGTGCTTCATTAACTTTAATTGTTATCGCGCCATCAACTAATTTGTCAGCAGATGGATCTGAGAATAAATAAGTTACAGATTTAGTAGCATCATTAAAAATCATATTTGTTAAATAATCTTTAAAGTCTTGTTTGTTAACACCGTCAATAAGATTATCAATTGAAGATTTTTCTTCGTCTATATTCTTACCTTCTTTGTTAACTAATTTTTGTGTCTGAGAATAAGTATAAATTACTCCTGCCTCAGCTTTAGTAATTTCATATCCTGATTGTGATTTTGATCCTGCTCCATACACAGGAGCTACTGTTACAAGAACACTCATTGCTATACCAATAACAACCGGTACCGCTTTGGGTGCGTATTTTTGTACTGTTTTTCCGATATCTTTCATTGTTATCATGTTTTTTCCCTCCAAAACAAATTGATTTAGTAAACATAATTTTTATGTTTAAAGTCACTCTTCTTTTTATTATAATCATTAAAAAATAACAACAATATTGCGTTGCTACTTTTGAATGGCACTGCTAAAGACCAGACATATATAAAGCTTATGGTGTATTACGTAATCCTAAAGTAACAACCTATTTTGCAAGCCTTATTTTGCCCAATATGCTAGATGCTGTGTTACCTAGATAATTTATCATATTACGAACATTATTTCTTGATTTTGTCATTTGTTTATTTTCAAGCTGTCCGTCTTTATATTCTTCACACCTATTCATCCCACCAGATCTTAACAATTTTTTAGTCTTACCTTTCAATAAAAATGCATCAAATTCTTCCCATTTCCATTCCATAATTTTATATTTCAAATTAAAATCCATTTTTTCGCCTTCACCAAAAATTAAATCATTATTATGTGGAATTACTCCTAGACTATAAATATTCAAATTTGAAACCCTAACAATAGGGTCTTTCATTATTGTTTTTATTTCTTCAGCCCACACTTCTGTTAAATACACACTTTCAAGAGTTTCAAAAATTTCAGTTATTACTTCATTAAAAACATCTTCATTCAATGTTCCTAACTTTGTTTTATATGCTTTAAACATTTTAAGTGTAGACTTACTTGCTATTTTGTTATCTTCTTCTCTAGAATGTTTTTGAAGATTAAGATTAACATAATGATCTCTAATATAAAAATTTCCCAACTGATTTATCCAAAAAGAATCTTGATTCTTATTACGAGATAACGCCAAATAATTTTTATCAAATAATCTATTAAACCATTTATCATTATCTATATCAGAAAAATCTTTCAATGATTCAAGACAAGTTTTTATAACTGCAGATAAACTTTCTTTCGTCTGGTTATAATTTTTCTTAAAATCTTCAAAAGTGAATCTTTTTCTTGCAGTTTTAAAAGCTGAAGGCAAAATATGTTTATTTCCACATAAAAAATAATTAATATAATTTTTGCCTCCTAAGCTATTATCATTAATAAAATATTGTCTAAGCTTAGAATAAACCTCAGGAGAACTATCAATCAAGTTTTTTATATTTTCCAGAGGAAAACCAATATCAATTCTCTTTGCTAATATTTCTCTAAAATTACTACCTTCAACATTTTCCAAAGCTTTTTCATACTCAATTTTCATATCATCTATATCTTGAAGAGCATCTAAACTCTTTTTAAGATACTTATCTTCTTTATCCTCTACTAATTTATGATATTTAGGTAAAGTCTCTTCCGGTGAAAATTTATGTAAATCAACAGGAGAATCAGAAAGGTATGTTTCTTTAACATAATCATTAATTTCTCGTCTCTTTTTTTCATACTTCTCTTCGAAATCTTTTAAATTTATATATCTTTGACTTTCTCTATCTTTATTATTTTCTATTTCAGCGTTTTCAATTTCAGTTACTTGGGAAGCTAACCCGTCAAATATTACTTTGTTTGTAACTCCAATTCTTTTCCAGGCGACAATCATTTCCTCTAAATTCATTTTTGAATTAATATAATGTTTATCAAAGTCCTTAAATATCGGGTCTATAATACCAGCTTTAACATATTTTTTATTCATAGGAGTATAAGTAATATGACTAGAATCTTCTGATGTGAAAAGATTAAACAAATCTTGACCATAATCCACTTCTTTTATTTTATCTGGATCTATTCCTATAGATGCTATAATAGATAATTGCATTAAAGTTTGATGTACACTTTGTCCATAAGTTTTACTTATTTTTTTTATTCCCTCATTCTCTGAGAATTCAGAAAATGATTTTTCTATTGTTCTTGCTAAATTTTCTTTAATACCAGAGTGTAAACAAGTCATCAAGTCGCTAATTGCATTTCCTTTAGGAGCTAATAAAATAGTAGAATCTGTTATAACGTTAGATAAATACTTAGACATATTATCTGCTCCACCTTTCGTATCTAAAAATACAATATCGTAAGCTTCTCCTACAAGCTCAAAAAAAGAACCTAATTTTTCCATAACTTTAGGAGTTTCCCAATTATTAATAATTCCTGTTGAGCCTAAATAAAGATCTAAATTAGGTGAATATCTATGTCTAACAGTATTCTCAAGATTACTTGGATGCAATCTACTTCTACCATTATTTTTTTCTGTTTGTTTAAGTTTATTATATTCAGAAATAGTTACACGATTTACTGATTTAAATAATCCATTAGATTCTACTTTGTCTGGTAATCCAAGAAGAGTTTTAGTATCGTCCTGATCATCAAATGCAAGATATGCTATCCTTGCTTCTGGATATTTTTCTGCTAAATGTTTTAAATAATACCAAGATATCACACTTTTCCCACTTCCCCCTTTTCCACCAATAGCAATAAATTTAGCATACCTATCATATCCATTTTGTACGCCAGAAATAACTTGTCCAGTTTCAAAATCAAATTTTTCATTCCTATGTTCAGGAGAAAAAATCGGTTCTTCATTTTCAGTGTAACCACTACCTTTCACAGACGTAACAGATTCTATCTTCGGGGTATATTCACTATCTGACATATTAAAAACCTAATAATATAATAAAAAATAAAAATAAAAAAATATGGTTTAATTACCTTATTTGTTTTAATTTTCTAAGTCTTAATTTTCTTTTCTTTTCTTGCTTAGCAAATTCTTTAGCTGCTTTCACTTGAAGATTCATACGTTGCTTAGAAGTCATCTTATTAGCTTCAATAGTATTTTCAAGACTTGATATTTTTTTACTTGTTTTATTAATACTACGTTTGAACCTTCTAACATCGGATGTATGTCTTTTTTTATTAGCCAATGCTTCCTTACTCATAGATATAATAGTAGCATCATATCTTTTCTGGTTAGCTGCTGCTTCACCACTCAGTAATGCAATCTTAGTATTGTATCTATTTTCATTAGCCACTGCTTCACCACTCAGTAATGTAATCTGAGTATTGTATCTATTTTCATTAGCTGCTGCCTCACCACTCAGTAATGCAACAGTATCGCCATATTGTTTTTTACTAGCTGCTGATTCACTTTTGATTATTTTTTTTGCATCAAATATATTTTTATCAACATTATTTACTCTCCAATACGTACCAGCCGCAGCAATAACAACGATTGCACCAATTGCAAGAGCGCCTTTATAGAATTTGCTTCCTAATTTTCCAAAGGATTTTTTCGCACCGCCCAATAAATCTTTTGATTCATCAAACAATTCTTTTGATTCATCAAACAATATTTTTGATTCATCAGCAATAACACCAACATCAAGAACAGATTGATTTACATTACTCAGTTGTCCTAAAATATCATATGAAACCTTACCTTGGTTTTCAAGTTCATTAAATACTAATTGAACAAGTGGATTAAGTCTTTTAATAACTGTATAAGCTTCTTCAAGTGCATCTCCTTGTTTTTGACATATAAGCTTAAGATCTTGAACTTCTTTTTCATTATAAGGAACAAGAGCATTATTTTTACCTTCAGGTTTTACATTAGATGGATTGTAAACCGGAGATTTTTCATCTTCTGATATTGAATTAAATGTATCATCAATTGAAGAATTATTTGAATATTTTAATAGGACTTTTGTTGCGTCAGCAGAGGTTTCAATGTCACCCTTTTCTGAAGCATACTTAATCAGTGATACAACTTCTGCAATGTCTTTTACTTTCTCTGGAAAGTCTGCAAAATAATGTGCCTTTCCTTCTAAAAAACTAGCGTCTTTGCCAGTAGAATATACGTCACAAATTTCTCCTGCAAATTTTGCTAAGTGAATGTAACCTTCTTCTGTTGATAAAGCTCCTTTAAGACTATGAGTAAGTTGTTTTTTTGTTTCTTCTATTTTATTGTCATACATTTTTTTATCCTCCGATTAAATAAGTAATTATGATTGTTAAACCCGCTAAATGCGAGTTATTTATAAATCTTATTGATTTTGTGTTCCTTTCCAGTGGTTACAGTAGTAATCTTAATATTTTCCAGTCTTCAGAAGAATGATCAATTACCGCCTTATACAACTTAAACCATTCAACTGTATCATTAACAGCCATACCTAAAGTTGCTGCTCCAACAGCTTTGTTAAAATTTTTAGCAGAACTATTCTCTGGAAATTTTAATGAGAGATAAGTATCCATAACTTTTGAAACTGTAACTATATCACGAACTCTGGAAGCGCTCCCACCTAAACTAATACTTAAATCATCACCAACCTGACCAATTTTAGATCCATTATTTAAAATATTTTCTAACATACTAGGTGATCTTCGCAAGAAATTAAAATTGTTAATAGGATTATCAATAACTAATTCTTTAGCAGCAGCTAAAGGATTATAATCATGCCTTTTTAATAAACGCAAACCTCTTATGCCACGTAAAATTTCAGTAAAATTACCAACACCTAAAAATTTACCTGCAAGATAAAGTTTCCAGTTATCCGTTTTATAAATAGTATCGTGAGCTAAATTACC
>CAYZMD010000034.1:0-13314 GCA_964479425.1 uncultured Methanosarcinales archaeon
AGTCAATATATTAAAGAAATTCATAGAGTAAATGAAAGATTAAAAGATTTAATGTCTGAAAACCTAGCAAGCATTAAAGGACAAATAAGTTTTTTAACCCCTACCATAGCTGCTATTGTCATTGGAATTACTAGCATGGTAACTACAATCCTCAGTAAATTAACAGCCCAGATGGCTAAATTATCTGGAGAGAGTGGTGGAGGAGGACAACTTAGTGGAATAATGAAAATGTTTCAAACCCCTAACGTTCCTACATATTACTTCCAAATAATTGTAGGACTATACGTCGTACAAATCATATATATTCTTACAATACTTTCTAATGGTATTGAAAATGGCAATGACAAATTAGCAGAAAGATACGCGTTAGGCAAGAATTTATTGAGAAGTACTCTTATGTATGCCATATTTAGTTTTGGTGTAATTCTAGTGTTTAACATGATTGCTAGTAATATACTGCAATAAGAAAAAACTGATTATCTTAAGGAATAAATAACAGTTAATATTAATTCTAGAATTAAAAAGATGGGGAACCAACTGAAGTTCAGTTGACACCCTGTGAGTTTCGCTAACGCTCAACATCACTAAAACTATACAAATATATCATTAAGAATTAAAAAGATGGGAACGGGGGGATTTGAACCCCCGACACCTACGTCTTCAGCGTAGTGCTCTTTCCTGCGTATTTAACATACGTCCCAGGTTGAGCTACGTTTATGGTCTATTAAACACGCGCTTAATAAATCCCCATTGAGCCCAACTTAAGAATAAGAGTCACGAAGTCATTTATAAATCTTTTGCCAGAAACTATACCACTGGACATCTTGTCATTAACATTCCTAGCATCCATTGACTTTGCCACTGGACATCCTGCCACTTCATTCCTGACGTCCAGTTACGCCTTTGGCTCCACTGGACACACTGGACAGGTACGCGTGAGATATATAAACCAGATAAACTATCATTTAATTATGAAAAGAGCAATATTAACATATAATCAACTAATAAAATATTATAAAAATGAAAAAGCAGCATTAAAAGCAACTGCTAAATTCAAAGATATATTCCCAATATATCCTGATTCAATATTAGCAGGAATAATAGCTGACTTAATGGGAGATGGACACATCCAAGGTCCTCCATTGTTTAGAATGGATTATTGTTCTAATTCTACAGATGAATTAAATAGATTCAACGAAATAATTAAATTAAAATATAATGTAGAAGGAAAAATAAGAAAATGTTCTACAAATAAATATGGCACTATGAATCTAGGAATTAATAACAAAGCATTGACACGAATTTTTATTTTATTAGATGTTCCTTATGGAAGTAAAGTAAACAAACCAATAATTATACCCAAATGGATTCTTAATAACAAAAAATGTTTTGCCAAATTTATTAACCGTCTTTATTCGTGCGAGGGAACAGTAGACATATCAAATAGAAGTAAATCAATCGATATTAAAATGCACAAAAATATTAAAATCATAAATAAAGGTTTTGAATTTTTCGAAACAATCAAATTTTATTTATATAAACATTTTAAAATTATTTCTTCAAACCCATTTTTAGCCGGAACTACTCTAAGAAAAGACGGCGAAATTACTGCAGGCGTAAGAATAAAAATTAAAAGAAAAAATTCTATTAAAAAGTTTAAAAAATACATAGGGATAGAAGATAAAATAAAAAATAAAAAACTAAATTTAATTACTGAATAAACTCTTCTTCAACTGCATCTGATGAGATATCAGCAGTAGCTTCTTTGGTTTCTTCAGCTGGAGCTTCACTAGGAGTTTCTGTAGCATCGCCGGAAACAACTTCGAGTGTACCAAATTTACCTGTAGTTAATTGTTTCTCGCCTTGATATTCATTAACGTATCCGTTTGATACTTTAATTTTATCGCCGACTTTAACTTGGTCAATCTGTTCATTCCAAAGTGTTAATTTGATTTCGCCAGATGCATCCTTAGCTTTAGCATTACATACTTTACCTGCACTGCCAAACTTATTGAATTCTCTAATGTCGCCTTTTTCTGTTATTTCAATAACAATTTCAACTTTTCCTTGTTTTGCTTCTAAATCTTTGATTTCCATATTAATTCACCTTTTATTGCTTCTTTATAAAAGTTTGCCTGCTTTTTCAAACAAAATTTCTTTATCAACTAATTTTCCAATGACTCTGCTTAAATCTTCAATATCTACCCTTATTTGTTTAGTTGAGGTTCTATCTCTGATTGTGACATCTTTATTAGTCAAGCTATCAAAATCAACTGTAATACAGTAAGGAGTGCCCATTTCATCGTTTCTTGCATATCTTCTACCAACACTGCCTCCTCTATCATATAAACAATTAAATCTTTCAGATAAAGCTTTATGCACGTCTTTAGCAAGCTCTGGAATACCTTCCTTATTTACTAAAGGAAACACAGCCACCTTGTATGGAGATAATTTTGAACTTAAATTAAGTACAATATTGCCTCTTTCTTTATCATCATCATATGCATCAAATAAAAATGCTAAAAATGCTCTATCAACACCTTGACTTGGTTCACTTGCAACATATGGCACAACCTTTTGTTTTGATTCTTCGTCAAATACAGACAAATCTTTTCTTGAATGTTCTATATGTTGTTTAATATCAAATTGCTTTCTATCAGCATTACCATGAATTTCTTTCCATCCAAACGGGAAATGATATTCAATATCAAAACATGCCCCTGCATAATGCGCAAGCTCGTCTTTTAGATGTTCTCTAAATCTTATATTTTCTTCTTTGATACCCATTTCAAGGAACCAATCATACATTTGCATTAACCAATAAGCATGCCATTTACCGATGATATTATTTTCAATCATCATCTCAACAGTTGTTTCTTTATGAGATTCATTAGCTTCTTGCGACGTTGCTGTTAAGACTTTAACTTTTCTTTTCAAGTAATCCTTAACATCAGGACAATCGTCTTTTTTGTCTGGATGCGTAAAAAATTCGATTTCCATTTGCTCAAATTCTCGACTTCTAAACATAAAGTCTCTCGGAGAGATTTCATTTCTAAATGCCTTTCCAATTTGACAAATACCAAATGGCAATTTCATTCTTGCATTATCCATAACTAGTTTAAAATTTGTAAAGATTAATTGTGCTGTTTCTGGTCTTAAATATGACATGTTACCACCAACAGGTCCAACCTGAGTACTAAACATTAGATTAAACTTTTTAGGTTCTCCCCATTCTTTAGTTCCACATTTAGAACAGCTTAATTCTTTTTCTATAATGATTTTATTCATTTCTTCAGAAGATAAATGTTCAACCTGTATATTCAAAGCATCTTCTATTAGATGATCTGCTCTAAATCTTGATTTACATTTTTTACACTCAACAAGAATATCTTCAAAACAATCTACATGACCAGAAGCTTCCCATACTTTTGGGTTGGTGACAATTGATCCGTCGATACCTACAACATCGTCTCTTTGATGAACGAATTTTTTCCAGAAACTTTGTTTAATATTATTCTTAATTTCTACTCCAAGAGGCCCAAAATCAAAGAATCCGTTTAACCCTCCATAAATATCAGCACTAGGGTAAACTATGCCTTTTCTTTTACAAAATGTAGCCATTTCTTCAATATTAATCATGTACTTATCACCAAAGCAGAAATATTTGAGCTTTATATAAAAATATAGCGATTTTAACAAAAACTTTATAAAGAACTCTCTAATTTTTAAAGTCATGAGCCCGTGGCTTAGTCTGGAAGCCACTCCCTGTATGCGAGTATAGGAAGTTGGTTGGGCGATAGAGCGCTCGACTGATACTGAAATGATTTTTTCATCGGGTATCGAGTGAGGAAATTTCAATGGAATTTCCCTCGAAGTCCCGTGTTCAAATTCGGTTACTGACGTTCGGAATATTCAATCGTCTCCGATTGAAAGTCACGGCGGGCTCATACATATTTTTAATAATACAAGCCAAAAGCAATGTTTTGATTAAACTTTTATTAAAAATTTAAACATATTCATATTTCTAAACATTTATATTTATTCAACCTAGATTCTACTCATGAACAAATCTGATTCAAAGAAATGGATTTATTATTCATTCATTTTAATTTTAATCTTATTAATTGGTAAATCATTATTATCAATACTAATTGCAATTTTTCTATTAACACTTGGAAGTTGTTCTCTATTATATAGATACGTTATTCCAATTTCAATAGGATTTGAATTAATAACTTTTACAAGCGTATTATTTACAGCCGCATTTGACCCAATTCTTGGCATAGCTTCAGCTTGTTTTATGGTATTAGTATCTAGTATATTAGCTCAAAGAATTTGTCTAGTTATGTTTCTAAAAATGATAAGTTATTCAATTGCGTTACTTATCGGTTGGTTTTTTGTTAACAATATTATAATTGCAGGAATTATTGTCGTCATAACATACAATATAATTTTACACTCAATGCTTTTATTTGGTGGATTTAGTGTAAAGAATAGCATTATATCTTTGCCTTTCAATATATATTTCAATTATTATTTTTTAACAATGCTTGCTCCAATTTTTCTTAAATTAATTTAAGCAACATACTCAGAAAATATAATAGCTAATTCACTTGCTTTTGGTCTTTCTTTTGGATTCTTAGATAAACATTTCATGACTGCATTATCAATAGTTACAATCCCAGAATTAATTGGTAAAGGTTCATCATTTAGGATTTGGCCTCTTATATTTCCGACGCACTCCATAAATGGAGACATTCCTTCAATAGTTTGATATGCTAAAACGCCCAAACTATATACATCTGATTCTTTTCCAAAATGAGGTAAACCATTAATTTTTTCAGGCGACATATATTCTAAAGTACCAATTTCCATTCCATAATATGTATTAGGTATTTCATCAATAGCATATGCAGTTCCAAAGTCAATTAAAACAGCAGTACCATTTGAATCTATAATAAAATTTCCACCTGAAATATCATAATGTACAAAGCTTGGCTTATTGCCTGTTGAATTATGAACACTAGCAACACTACTTGCCATATCTGCAAGAATTGACATAGATTGAGAAATGCTTATTTTTTGTCCTCTTGCTAAAAAATCTGAATAGACTTCGCCTTTAATATTTTCAAAATAAATTTCTTTTTTATCTATATCATACCCCATCATCTTAACAATATTGGGAGCAGAATTCATAGCTAAAGCTCTTACTTCTCTATCAAAATTTTGCACATCATCATCACTAATTATTTTCTTAACTACCACATCAATTTCCAAATTTCGAAGAGTAGCTTCAGCAAAATATGTTTTTGAATAATTCGTTTGTCCTATAAATTTTTCATTCCTAATGTGCATGGGAGAAGTGACAAATCCAGTTTTGTTTTTAAATGTTTTGATGAGTTTTATAAAGCAGACACAATATAGTAAAATAATGATTGATTATTTATTATATGGAACAACCAAAGGAGGATTAAGAACATTTGATGGAAGGATAAAAAATAGATCTTTTCCTTTTACTAAAAGTATAAAGGATGCAGTCGATTTATCTTACGTTAGTAGTTCAAGAACATTATCAGAGCCAATGGTTATAATATTATTAAACACACATAAATATGACATTACATATAAACCTGAAACCAATAAATACTTTATAAGTTTTAATAGAATATCTTTAGAAATACCGTCTGAAGATATAAAAATTGTTACACAGCCAAGCTATAAAAAAGTAAGAATCAGACTTGAAACTTTAACAAAGATTGCTTCAAAAGATTATTCTGATTATAAATAAAAATTAATCAACCAAACCACGCCAACATTTAGGATCATTTATAATCCCGTCATGATTAACATTACAAAATACTAATTTTGATTTAGGAAAATTATTTTTATATTCTAGCGCTCTTTTAGAACTAAAAATTACATCCCTTTTTGCCCAAACAATTTTAACAGGCACTTTAATCTTTTTCATAACTTTTGAATAATCTTCATTATTAAATTTTGATGTGAATCTCCAAAATTGTGGATTCAAAAAGTTTCTAAGAATATTACTCATGCTGACATATTTTGTTTTAAGTTTAGAAACAATACATGGTCGCCACGAGTCAAGCATTACTGCCCACATTAATCTAAACAACAACTTAATTTTTGATTTTGCATATTTTAAACCAGCAGGTGCAATTAAAACTAATTTTCGAACCGGATATTTTACTGCATAATGAAATGCTAAAATTGCTCCAGCACTATGCCCAACAATAATTGGGTTTTTAATTTTCTCATAATCCACAACTTCTTTTAATAATTCAACAGTATCTTTAAGAGTCTCAACACCGCCTTTTGATTTTCCATGATAAGGTGCATCGACGACAAAAGCTTTATTCTTTTTTGCCAAATGCTTAGCAAAATGTTTATACAAACGAGAATCATAAAAAGCTCCGTGTAATATTATTACAGGCCTACCTTTTCCATATTTTTCATAATATAACATACATACAATTAAAATTCAAGAATATATAATACTTCTGTTACTCTAAAAGAGACAATAAGAATTTATATAGTAGTTCTGCAAATCTTTTCAAATATGAAAAGCTTCAGAATTGCCGTCAAATCATTTATTGTTAATAAGAAAAATGAACTTCTAATAATCAAAAGACGTAGTAATGATATTCAAAAACCAAATGCCTGGGAAATTCCTGGAGGAAGACTTGAACCAGGAGAAAACCCTTACAGTGGAATAAAAAGAGAGACAAAAGAAGAAATAGGATTAGACATCAAGGTATTATATCCTCTTAATATTAAACATTTTATAAGAAATGACAAACAAACAATCACGATGATTATATTTATTTGTAAAGCAATCAAAAGTCAAATCATATTAAGTGAAGAACATCAAGACTATGAATGGGTACACATTAATGAAGCAAAAGAAAAGATTGGCGAGTTCTTTCATAAAGATGTAGACACATATAAGAAATTAGAATTACATAAATTATTTTAAGTATGCTTCATTAATTTTATAATCTAGAAACTTGATTTTATTGCTTGTAGTTAAAACAAATTCAAAATATCCTTTTTTGTATAAAGGATTAAAGCTATCTCTTGATAATTCAATATATCTTAAGGCATTAAACATAAACTGCTTACTCATATAATCTCCGTCAATTTTCCATTTTGTCTTATCAGTTATATGCCCAATACCACGAAAATCAATAATCGCGCTTAAACAAGGATCATGCCCATGAGATAATTCATCGCATTCACAATCTCCTATTTCAACATTAACATATCTATCACGTGACAAAATTATTCCTGACTTTAAAGAAATTTCATATCCAGATATTAAAACATCATAATCATTTTCTCTTCCTTTCTTTACGCCCTTATTTAGAAGAAAATCCAAACAATCTTCAAATGTACAAATATTATCTTTATCATATTTCCTCGGTAAATCACTTGTTCTTGGCAATGCTCGAATACAAAAAGCATCATATCGAAATAAAAAAGACATTAATTTTTTATTGTCTTTAATAAAACTAGAATAAGGTAATCTTAAATCATTAAAAATAGGCAAACCAGATTGTTTCAGCCTTTCATTATCTTCCAATTTAATAGTATGAAAATCATCTGCTAATTCTGAATTATATTCTTTAAGTTCAATAATCCAATCGGATATAGTTCCGCCCATAGCAGACCTAAAAGTAGATAAGTTATAATATTCAGTTACTCCTCAAGGGACTATTGTTTTTTACTCAAATAATAATCTCTACATTCATCTACAGTTAAGAGACCTTTACCCTTTCCATCAAAATTTCTAATAACCTGCGCAGCTTCTATCAAATCATTAACTATAACATCACAAAAAATGTCCACGTAAGGATGTTTCCAATTATAAACGATTTTTCCATTAATCTCCTTTTTTGATTTTACAAATTTTCCATCTATCTTAGCAATACCAATAACAGGAGTATTGTAATGTTTTGCAATCATTATTTCTTGAGATCCACCAACGCTAATATCGTCTGTTAACCATACTATTACAAAATCAGCAATTTCAATATAATTACTATTTTGTCCAACAATATATTTGCTATCTCCCTCGTCACAATCACGTTCTAAAGGATCTAACTTTTTTATATCAAGTCCTGATTCTTTAGAAAGTTTAGCACAAATCTCATTTCTCCAATAACTTGTTTTAAAACTTGAATTTGGCAAAATCTTACCTGAAAAATATATTTTTATTGTCATATCTACAAAAAAACATTTTCAAACATAATAAATCCTTGTTACTTTTTAAGGGATAAAAGTAACATTTTTATATGTCTGACATATTAAGACCATTATGAATCATGCAAAGCTCCTAAAAAGATTAGGATTAACTGAATATGAGACAAGGGCGTATTTAGCATTAGCAAAATTAGGTCCAAGTAGTGTGAAAGATATCGTCTTAGAAAGTAATCTACCAAGAAACAAAACATATGAAGCACTGCAAAAATTAGAACAAAGAAATATGATCGCAACTCTTCCGGTAACTCCAAGAAAATTTAAGATATCCAACCCAGAACTACTAAAACAAGAAGTTGAAGAATTAAACAATTCCGTCAAAGGATTAATAAAATTAATTGAGCAACCAAAAATAAAAGAATTTAAAGATTTATTTTGGGTTCTAAAAGGACAAGAAGCAATTAGAGAAAAACTTGCTATAGAAAATACAAAAGCTAAAAAAGAAATATTATCTTGCTCGACGATATCAAAGCCATTTTATAAAAATATAAGAATAATGAAAGAATGTGTAAAAAAGGGAGTAAAATTCAAGATTATTTGCACATTCTCAGAAAAAAATATAGAATCTTACAAAACTTATCTAAAAACTGGTGCAGAGATTCGTGTCTTTAACGAAAAAGTATTTGGTCCATTACTCCCAAGAATAACAATATTAGATGGAACAGTATCAAGACTAACTATAGGAAAACCAGAAGTAAAAAACAGAGAAGACTACATTACATTATGGACAGAGAGTAAAGCTTTTGCAATGATGCTTAAAAGTCATTTTAATAATATGTGGAAGAAATGCAAACCTATTGAAAAAATCATGAGTTAAATATATAAATACACTTCTCAACTTTAATCTTATGGAGAATAAAGTTAAAGTTCCACAGATTACAGATGATCAAACATTAAACCTAGTTTTAGATACATTAAAGCTAAATAAACAAGCAATCATATTTGTAAATTCAAAAAGAAGCGCTGAAAAGACAGCAGAGAATTGTAGCAAATTAATCAAAGACGTTTGCCTAAACGAATTAAGTGAAAAAGTAACAAAAGTTGTTTCTACTCCAACAAAACAATGTGAAAGATTAGCTAAATGTGTAAAAAAAGGAATTGCTTTTCATCACGCTGGATTAACAGGTAAGCAAAGAGAACTCGTTGAAGATTCTTTTCGTGAAGGGAAAATAAAAATAATTGCAGCAACCCCAACTTTATGTTTATCTGAAGACACCAAAATATGGATAAAAACAGAAGAAAAAGAAGTTAAAGAAATTAAAAAATCAGATTCTATTTTTGTACTTTCCAAAAATAAAATAATTAGTATAAAAGCACAAAAAATTCAAAAGAATCTAAATTCACAACAACTTATCCAAATTTCTTCTGTATCAGATTATTCTATAAAAGTTACACCTAACCATAAAATGCTAATAAAAAGAAACAATAAAAAGTTAATATTAACAGCAAACAAAATAAGAAAAACAGACAAAATCGCAACCATCGGATACATTGACATAAAAAAACCAAAAATAAATTGTTTTTCTGATTTTGTAAAAGATAATAACCTTCCAATAAATAAAAAATTAGAGACAGATGATTATTATTTAATAGGCGCTATGTTAGGAGACGGATATTCTGGATCAGAATTTATTAATAACAAAATAAAATACAAAGGAACTCCTGTGATTGTAGGGATAGATGAAGAAGTTTTTGCATCAGTAGAAAAAACTGTGAAAAAATTAAAATTATCTACAAGAAGGTCAAAAAGCAGTAATAATGTTCCTCAGCTTCATCTAGGAAAAAACAAATGGTTTAGAGAATTTTTATGTAGATGCGGAATAGAAAAAAGAGAAAAAAAGTATATAAATTCATATTTAATGAAAGCCAAAATAGAAAACATATCATATCTTTTAAGAGGGTTGTTTGACACTGATGGATACGTTGAAAAAAAAGGAAACATAGGATTTAGCAATTCATCAAAAAAACTTATTAAACAAATGCAAAAATTACTCTTACGATATAATATAGTAACAAGAATTAGAAGAAGACCTGCAGGCGTCATGAAAATATATGAGAAAGAATATACTACATTACCTCATTGGGAACTATCAATATTAAATAAAAGATGCATATTAGACTTTTATAAATTCATAGGATTTAAAATAGAAAGAAAACAAAAAGTACTTTTAAAAATAGTTGCAAAGATTTGTTCTAACCTACATTATATAACATGTAAAAGATGCAATTATAAAATATATTTTGATGTTTTTTCTGGAAGAACTAAACAACAAAAAGAATGGGCTAAAGAAAAATTAAAAGTAATAAAATTACTCGGAAAAAAAGGAGAATTAGGATCTAACGAAATCAAAAAAATATTATTATTTAATCCCAAAAAGAATGAAAGTCGTCTAAACCACCACTATACATTTATAAAAAAAAGAAAAATAGGAAATAAAAGCAAAACTGAATGGTTTTGGAGTTTAAATAAAATTGGGAAATGGTTATATAATAATATCATTATAAATAAGCAAGGGATTAAAGAGTTTTTAAAATTACAAAAATGTCCATTATGTAACAAAGAATTAGATTTTATAATAAAAAAAGGTTGGAAACACTCGGATTTTGAAGGAGATATATATTGGGATATAATTAGAGATATTAAAAAAGTAGATATTGAAACAGATGTATACGATGTCGTTCTTCCAAAAACACCAGAAAATGATCATTTATTTGTAGCGAATGGTTTCTTAGTACATAATTCCATGGGAATTGACCTTCCAGCATTTAGAACCATTCTAAAAGATTTACGAAGATTTGGAAGACACGGACTTAATTGGATACCCGTCCTAGAATACTTACAAATGGCAGGCAGAGCAGGCCGTCCTAGTTATGATAAATTAGGGCAAGCAATTGCCGTAGCAACAACTGAAGCTGCAAAAGAAGAAATTGAAACACGATATATCTATGGAGAGCCTGAAGATATTTACAGTAAATTAGCAGTCGAACCAGTCCTAAGAACTTATGTTCTAAGTTTAATTGCAACAAATTTTGTAAACACAAAAAAACAATTATTAAAATTCTTTGAAAAAACATTCTGGGCTCATCAATACAAAGATATGTTTAAACTAAATGCAACCATAGAAAAAATGATTGAATTATTAAAATCATGGAAATTCATAACAAGCACAAAAGAAACTAGTGATTTTCAATCTGCAGATGAATTACAAAAAGATGAGAAATTAAAAGCAACAACAATGGGATCAAGAGTCTCTCAATTATACATAGATCCATTAACTGCAAATTATATAATTACTTGTTTAAAAAGAAGTGAGAAAAAAAATATTACAGCATTCTCTTTCTTACAAATGGTCTGTCACACTTTAGAAATACGACCATTAATGAGAGTAAAAGTAAAAGAATTTGCTGAGATTCAAGCAGAACACATTCAATTACATGATTCAATCCTAGAAGAAGAACCAACCCAATATGATATGGAATATGAACAATTTCTGGCGTCGATAAAAACAGCATTAATGCTTAGAGATTGGACTGAAGAAAATAATGAAGAATATCTACTTGAAAAATACGCAATTAGGCCAGGAGAATTAAATTCCAAATTAAATAGTGCTGATTGGCTATTATATGCAAGCGCCGAAATTACTCGAATTATGAAAAAACAAAAATTGTTAAAAGAAATAAACAAGACAAGATATAGGCTAAAATATGGAGTAAAAGAAGAGCTTATTGCTTTACTTGAACTTAAAGGCGTTGGAAGAATTAGAGCAAGAAAACTATATAATAATAGATTAAAAAACTTAGGCGATTTGAAAAAAGCAGACGTCAACACAATCAGTCAGCTAATTGGTAAAAAGCTAGCAATAAATATTAAAGAACAGCTTGGTCAAGATATAGATAAATTAAAAGTAAAAGAAAGAAAAAGAAAAGGTCAAATTAGTTTACTCGATTTTTAAAAAAATAAAAAAAATTAAGAAATTACTTCTTTATATTTAGCATCTATTTTCTTTAAATCTGCTCTTGCGTCATCAATCTTTGGAGGTAAGATATTAAGTTCAGAAGACAATTTATCTCTAGCGCCACAGCTCCAAATCACATATTCTGAGTTAGACATTTTTGTGTCAGATTCAAAAGCCATATTAATACCTTCCTCAATAATTTGTCCAGTTACGTCTGATAAAAATTTAACAACACCACCTATTGCAGTAAGACCATCAAGCGCATTTTTTGTAAGACTTGTTAACGAAAGCGATACTGCAATTTCGCATTCTCTTTGAAACTTTTGATATAAGACACTAACTTGTCCATTTGCATCAAGATACCCTTGCAAAGTATCTTTTGCTTCATCTCGTTTTATTTTCACTTGATTAGGATCAACTACACAAACAGCATTTTTACAAGTTTTTGTAAAAGTATAATCTTCCCATTTCTCTGATTCTAAAGCACAATTAACATTTTTATCAAACTTACATTTATATGTATTAATATCACAATACTGTCTTGCAATATTTGTACCTTCACATGTCGCTTTACAATCACTATTTAATTCACATTCTTTTTTTATTGTGGGTTCTGCTACAACTTTTTCCTCTTCTTCTTCAATAACTTTTTCTCCATTTTCAACAGTTCCACCTAGTTGCTTAGATAGAATAATACCTGATCTACCTGAAAAACTTGAATAAGCAACAGATACTTTCACACATTCTAAAGGTACTGAATCTAAAAATTTACTTTTCTTAAGACAAGTCTTAGTACAATAGCTAGCAATTCCTTCACTTGGCTGATAACTCATATCAAGTATTTGACATGAACGCACTCTTCCTCTAAGTTCAGAACAATCAGAATTAGAACTATCAACGCTTATCTGACATTCATATTCTGCATCTTCATGGCCATAACATCCACTTAAAAACAATGTTGCTAAGATAACAATAAAAATAATTCTTTTCATGTTTAATCACCTTTCTAAAAATTCTTTAATCTTCAAACAATAATCAATAGCACTCTCAAAATATGTTCTAACAGGATCTTTGTCATTTT
>CAYZMD010000035.1:0-13207 GCA_964479425.1 uncultured Methanosarcinales archaeon
AAATACAAAGGATGGCTTTAAAATTGATGAAATCGTAGATATGGGTTATGGATTTTCAGCTTTTTTAAACTATATTACAACACATAACGTTATACATAATAGGGTAGATGATGATAAAAAACCTATTTTTAGATGGGTTGATAAGGAGTATGGGTTTCGCGCCTTAGAGTTTGATGAAGATAAAGTCTTCCATAACATTTCAAATATATCTTTTGATTATGTAGATAAAATTGTAATTGAAAGGATGAGCATATTTGAACAATTTCAATTAATGTATGGGCTAAAGGATCATCCAGACATTTTAGAAAAGGTTGAGGTTGTAGGGAATAATCTTAGAGAAACTTTTGTGAAACCAAATGTGGATAGATTACTTAGAACTTATTTTAGATTTGGTGATAATGACTAATTTTTTTTATTTTTTTATTTAGAAATTTAATTATAAACGGAGGAATAGAAATGAAAGAAGAAAAAACTTTAAGAATTTTAATTATTGAGGATGAAGAAGATAATATTGAATCCTCAAAACAATATTTTGCTAACCATAGTGAAGAGTTTATGTACGCAAAAAACTTTCGTGAAGCTAAGTCAATAATTTATAATGGTAATATTGATGGGGTAATATCGGATGTCTTTTTCCCAACATATGAATCGCATAGAGTGGTTGATGAATCTGAACATCAAGCTTTGGGATTAGCTGTTGGAATATTGTGTGAACGGAAAAATATAGCTTATGTTTTGTGTTCATCAGAGGATCATCATCGTGGAAAATTAAAGCCAATATGTGATGCTGCTGGGGAGTTAAACATAAAGCTTGTTGATTTTATGGCTGAATGGCCACCTGAAGACCTTATTGGTAGAAAGGATTGGGGAGAAGCATATAGTTGTTTAAAAAAAGAAATTTCAAAGGTCGCTTATAGGATGCATAAAGACAAATAATCTTTTTTATTTTTTTAATATGATTGTTTCTAATGGTTATAGATTATTTTAAATAATGGTCTTTATTTCTTAGAAAATATGGACACTTATTTATCAATAGATTTAGATTATTGGATGAATACCGATGATGAAGAAGCAATTATCTTTTTTAAGGAATTGATTGAAAATATTAAGGAAAATGATTTGCCTTTACGCATTGTCTCTGAACATCAAGATTTATTACCTTTTATCAATGATTCTCATGCGTCTGTATTAAGAAATATGGATTTTCATGCAGATCTTCAAAGGTTTGATAGACAATCCATTGCTAATGATTATGATTTTATAGGACATGTTGATTGGGCTTATGAGGGTAAGTATATTTGGCATCATCCTTGTGATTTAAGTCATAAATTTGAAGTCAGTACTTGTGCTTATATCCCAGAAAATATTCCGATAACAAAACATATTTCTGCTTTTAATAAAGATACAGCTGGTATTGATTTTGGATGGAAAGAAGTTAGTGCCGTTAAAGGTGGAGTTAGTAATTTAGAAAATGTTGTAGCAGTAGGTGTTGCCTTGAGTCCGTCATATTCAAAAAGGAGCACAGTTGATTGTGTAATGGAATTAATTGGATGTTATGCTTCTAAATAAAATTGAAGAGTTAATGAATTATTGTGATGTTATTTTATTCCATTCTTTTTTCATATATTTTTTGATGATTGGTAAGAATTCATTCTCTGTTCTTGGCGCATGACAAACGTTATCATCTGGTAATTCAATAAGAACTCCTTTTTTTACTTTAATTGTATCCCATACTTTTTGTCTAAACTTATATCTTATTGTGTTTTTAGCACATTTTTGTGGTAGAAAGTGTGCACCTTTAAACTTATAACCTTCTTCTAATGCATTTTCATTTTTGTATTTTACTAGAATTAACAAGGAAGGTCCTGCTTGAAGAATCTTTTTGTATTCTTGAAACATAAACTTTGCGTCATCAGGTTTTTCTTTTTTTATGCTGTTAAAATCATCTCTGTATAATTTCATTATGTCTGTTGTCGTGATGTTGATTTCTTTTTTTGCAATAATTTCAAAATCATTTTGTTTTATGAAATTAATTATTGGTTTAGAGTAATTGTACATATTTAAAAGTCCACATCGTCTTTTTAGACAACTTGGTTTTAACATAAAGAATGTGTAGTGAGGATTATATTTCATTTTTCATTCCTTTACACGCTACAAACCAGAATCCTGCACGACCTTTTATTTTGTTTTTTACCAGTTTTATATTTACTTCTTTGAAGAATTGATTAAGAATTACTTTTAACTCATCTTTCGTAAAATAATAATGCGGTACCATATATTCCCAATCTTTTGAAAGAAAATAAAATAAATGTGGTTCTGCTTCATCTTGTTTTATCCATGCTTTGAATCTTTTTTTTTCAGTGGGTTGAACATAAAAGAAAAAACTTTTTTCTTTCTTATCATATTTGATATTCTCTTCGTGTGACATAAAAGTTCCAAAAAAATAACCATTATCTTTTGTTACACGTTTTATTTCACTTAAACAATACATTATTTGTTCTAATCTGCCATGATACATTGCTTGAAAACAGAATGTTGTATCAAATGAATTATTTTTGAAAGGAAATTTTTTGAACATATCTGATTTTATAGTTTTTATTTTGAACCCATTGTTCTTAGCATTTTTTTGTACTGCATTTAATCCTGCTTGAAATTTATCCGTTGCAGTAACATTATAACCTAAAGATAATAATGGTAAAGAAACACCTAATCCATTTCCGCATGCAACGTCAAGGACTTTTTTAATATCTTTTCTTTTTTTAAGGTAAGGTATTGCATGATGGAAATAGTTAGAGACAAAAGAGTGTTCTTTATCGCCTTTCTTTTTCCAAATTCCAGCCCAAGTTGTTTGTTTTATTTTACTCTTCCCTCAGCATACCACATTGAAATAACTTTCTCATCACAATTATCATAAGTTTTTTTGATTTTAATGTCAACAAAGAATTGTTCCAACAGTGCTTTAAGTTCATTTTTTGCATGAAAGTAATGCGGAACTAGGTATTCCCAAGCTTTATCTTGAAATATGAATAGATGCGGCTGCTCTTTTACTTGCTTAGGATAAGCCCTCTTAGCTGTTGCAGTTGATGGAAGATCAAAGTAAAACCTTCTCTTTGAGTCTATTTTTATGTCTTCATAATTCATAAAACTTCCAAAGAAATACCCTCCTTTTTTAGTCACTCTTTTAATTTCACTAAGGCAAAACATAATTTGTTCAATTCGTCCATGCATTATTGCTTTAAAGCAAAATGTTGAATCAAATGTATTATCTTTATATGGGAATTTTTTATACATATCTGCTTTTTTTGTTTGAATTTTGAAATTTTCTTTTTTTGCATTTATTTTAAGTGCTTCAATAGATGATTTGTATAAGTCAAAAGCATAAACGTCAAAACCCATTCTTAAAAGTGGAAGGCTTGCTCCAAGACCATTGCCACAAGCAACGTCAAGTATTTTTTTAACTTTTCCGTGTTTTTTTAGTGACGGTATTGTCTCTTTTATATAATCAGAAATAAAAGAGTGTCCAACTTTAGGATTATTTTTCCAGACTTTTGCCCAAGTAACTTGTTTCATTTTTTACACCTTTTGTGCTAGCAAATACCAATAAGGAGATTGTTTCCAGAACATTAGAATTGGTTCAAGCTTAATAATTTTAAGATTGTTTTTTTTACAAAGCTCCTTAATTTCTTCTTTCGTATACATGTGAAATATATTTTTTCTCCAAGGATGATTCACTTTTCTAAAATCAAATGAATTTTTATTGTGTTCGTGATTTTTATCAAGGCATGAAGGAATTTTAGGAGAATCTAAGGTTAATAATGTGTTTTTTGGATTGTATTTATGAAAAACAAGTTGAATATATCCGCCCTTTTTTAGAATTTTTGTGAGCCCTGTCCAATTCTCATTAATTGTTTTCCAGTTGCCTAGATTTAATGTCATGATACTTATGATTCCATCAAAAAAGTTAGTTTTGTATTTTTTATATAATTTAGGAAAGAATGATACACAACATCGATTTTTAGGTTTTGTATATTTTTGATTAATATTTTTTAGTACGTATTTAGCGTAGTTTACATAGTCTTTTACAACTTCAGAATAATATACATCATAATCATTTTCAGCTAAGTAAATTGTAGTCTTTGCAAGACTTCCTCCACTTGCATCTAATATTTTTGCATTTCTTTTAACTCTTTTTAATATATCGTCAATCTTTGCAGAAGTTATTTGAGGAGGAGGCATATTATTTTTATTATATACTTCGTATGACTTTTTTAATGCTTTCTTATAGTTTGTGTTATTAAACATTTTATTTTACTCCATTGGAGTTTGACTCCACAGCGTCCAATCATTGCTTGGAGAATAACCACCGAATACAAAGTAAGGTGTTTTATTTTTACCTAAATAGCTATGTTCAATATTAGCCCAGTTTTGTGCAGGCGCACCCACAGAGAATCCAAATTGATCTTTTCCGCCATATACGTTTGCGCCAAAAGCTCGCCATGTCTCAGTTAATTGTCTTGTAGGTTCGCCAAAACCTTCACTTGACATTGCTCCAGTATAACCTTTTCTCTTTAAGTATTCTACAGCTTTTACAACAGGTAGTCCACCTTGTCCTGCTGGTAAGTGCGTATGTCCACGACCCCAACCATCAACAATATGTATGTTTCCAATAATACCTGATTTTTCCATCTTTTCTACTTGACCCATATACCAACCTTCAAATCTTTTATCTGTTTGTTCTTGAGTCTCTCCTGGTTTTTGTTTGAAATGTTTTCTCCACATACCTAGATGTTGAGTATCAAATGTTGCTTTTATGTGATTTTCTGCAAGCTTTGTTGCTTTTTCTTTAGACATATTAGGATTATAATTTGGATTTTTTATCTTTTCATATTCTTTTTCTTCTATATTCCATTTATTTCCTTTTATTTCTTTTGCAGTTAATAGTTCAACCATTCTATTTCTTGCACCATCGACTAAAGCAATTAATTCTTCTGGATGACTACCATAACCCATTTCTGGAAAAATATTTTCTGGCGCTACAAATATTGCATTCATTTTATCCTGTTTAAGTCCAGTTTCTTTTTCTCTGTCATCTCTTCGTCTTTGTTCTTCTTTTGTTGTAGATAGTGCATGAAGTCCTGTCTTTGCTAATGTATCAAAACTTTTACCTTTTGCAAATTTACTTATAGATATAGCATGATCTTGGCTAATTCTTGACTCCATAGCTTGTTGTTCTTGAGATGTTGCTGCTTGTCTGTGATATTCTAAACTTTTTTCAGTTTCTTTTATTGTTTTATCAATATATTCAACAGGATATTTTGTCTCAGGAGGGACTATTCCTCCAGGAAATTGACCATGCATCTCTTTTTTTAATCTCCATTTATCTTCTGGAGCTGTTGCTTCTTCAACTTTTACCCAATATTCTTTTGCTTTTCTAAGTTGTTTTAATCTTTTTAAATCACTTGAAATACCACTAGAATATTGTAAAGCCCAACCTTTTGCGTGACCTTCTTGAACTTCTAATGATGCTTTTATGAATGCTTCTTCAGGGGTCCAGGTTTCATTTTCTGTTAAGACTCTTCCTTCTTTTTTCTTTTTCCAAATATTGTGTTCTTCAGCGTCTTTGACAAAGTGATCCCAGCCTTGTTCCACTACTCTAATTCTTCCAAAATTAGGATCGTTCTCATCTGAAATATATTGAGGCATTCTCTCTATTCTGTCTACTTTATTTCCTTCGTAATCTACATAGTCTCCCTTTTCTACTATATTTCCTTTAGCATCTTTGTAGTTTTTTCCATTATTTTCATCCCACCATTCTGCATTAGATTTTTCATCAAATCTATTCCATACAGGTCTTGCTACAATTTGATTCTTTTTAACAGAAGTCATAATTTGGCCAGTTCTATCATCTACAACGTGCATAACAGCTTTTTCTGGTTCTTCTTCATATGCTTGAAATTTTTCATCCTTATTCCAATTTTGTTCAGCAAATCCTCTTGGAAATTCTCCTGTGTGAATGACAATTGAAGCGCCGTTTGTAACATCTCTTGCAAAATCTATTGATTTGTTTACTTCTTGTATGGTTTTATCTCGTGCTTCATCTGAAAAACCTTGTTGGGTCATTCCTGAAACATTTCCTATCTGAGAAGGGGTGTGAATACTATGTAATTTTACTTCATTAACTTTAGCTAATTCTCTTATAGCTTCTCTTGAATCTTTCCCATATGATTCTGCACCAACTCCTATGTCGCTGCCTTCCATCATTGTTGCTAATTCTAGTCTTCCAGCACCTTTTCTTATTGCTGCTGTAATACTTTGAATAAAATTTCCACCAGCAGCTCTTCCTTCAGTAACTGTTTGACCAATTTCACTCACACTAAACAATGGAGCTTCTATTCTTTTTTTTGAATTTTCTTCTTGAGAAGAAGAATATTCTCTATCCATAGGATTATAATAATTATCATTTGTGAATTTCATGATTTATAGGTCCTCATTGCATTCAAAGTTTTTCTGCTTGTATCTAATTGGTCTGCTGCATATTTACTCATTACTCCTTTGTATTGGTTAGCTTCTTCCATCTTTTTTTCTATTTCATTTACTTTTTTATTCTCGCTATAACCCCAATCTTCTGTCTGTTGTAATGAATAAATTTCGTCTTTTATATTTTGAATTTTATCTCCATATTGGAAGTGTTTTTCTTTTGTTTTTTCTGGTTGAGATTTTCTTATCTGTTCTTCTAGTTCGTTTCCTTCATGAGCAAACTTTACTTTTCCGCTTAATTCTTCTTCTTCTTCTTTTGTTATTATTTCTTTTTGGCTTTCTTTTGTTAGTTTTTCAATCTCTTTTGCTTGCTTATCTGCTTCTTCTTTTAATTTTTTTTCAATAGATTTTAGTTTTGAAATTCGCTCTTTAGGTGTTAATTTTTTAGCAGCTTCTATTTCGTCTTTTAGGGATTTTACCATGCTATCATACCATGAGCTTTTTTGAAATTTTTATAGCACTCCCATAATGCAGTTTTTAGATGTGCTTCTGCTCCCTTTTTTTCAGAACTTTTTTGTTTTTCTGTTAAACCGCCTTTTTCTTTTTTATCTGGGAGGAATGCTTTGAATAAATCTCCCGCACCACTAAAAATTGCTGCAAAAGGATTTCCTGAAACTACTGTTGCTGTATTTTTGGGCGTAACGCTTTCTGGAGTATTGAATGTTTTTCTTCCTGCCTCATTTAGGTAATCTTCTAAATCTCCACCAAGAGCTTCCATTGCAGCCTCTACTGATGCTGAAACAGATTTCATTAATTCAAAATCTTGTCTCTCTCTATATTTTAAGAAATTTTCAATTTGTGTTTTATTCCAAACATATGACCTTAGTGTGAAAATTATTCTTCCAATATGAACAGGTCCTCTTTGGTATTCTTGTTGATAACTCATAACAGGCCGTGTCCTATACCAAAAATGAGCTAGAATACATGCATGATATTCTTTGTTTTGTTTGGTTCCGTTTATATCTGTTGGAAGCTGTGTTGCTAAATATTCAACTTCAATAATGCTTCCTTCAAAAGCTGCAACTAAATCTGCGGACCTAGTCTTATCAATATCCATATGCATTCTTTTTATGTTTGATAAGTATGGCCTTACCCAAGCCATATACATCTTGATTATATCAAAATGTTGCCATAGATATTTTAGAGTAAAGTGCCTTCTTTGTTTTAATTCTTCGAATGTTGTATCTTTCCAACGCAAGAAAGTCTTTAATTTTCGTGCTAAAACTTCTTTTACTTTTCTATTAAAATCTAATTTAGCAATATAATTATCGACTCTATCAGGATCCATACATGGTGCATTAAAGAATAAATCTGGAAGTGTTGTGAATTGTAATTCTCTAGCCATTCCGTAAACTGAAGCAGGATTTTTTGCGCCTTGCTCAACTAAATCAATCCAAATACCTTTTAGTGTGACTTCGGAAGCATGATCGTTTTTCCCTTTTATTGTGTATTTTTTTGTTCCTCTATCTTGATATGTTCCTGAACTATTATAATAATAACCTAATCTCTCGTCAATAATTCTTAATTCTCTTACAATTTGAAAAAGTTCTTTTACCATTTTTCCAATAACTGCTAAAAATTGACTTACTTTATCTTGTTGAGCACCTAGTCTTTGTTGACTAATTCCAAAAAATGAACTATGCTCTGCTGCGGTAAACAAATCTTTAGTCTTGAATATAGAAGTAAAACCCCAATCTCTAGTCATTGTATTAAGTTCCCAAAAATAAGCTTCCTCGACAGATAAATTAAAATTTTCCCATAATATTCTTAGTCTTTTTATTGGTGTAGGAAATCCAGTTTGAACAAACCTATCTACTTGTTCTTCTCCAATCTCTTCATCAGCATGTGATCCTAATTTTTCATTTTTTATAGCGTTAACAGTAGCATCCCATTCTTTTACTTTATCTATTTTTATTCCTTTTTTTTCTTTTTCAGCTATGTTTTTATCAAAATCAGTTTTCAAACTAGATTCTTTCTTCATAAATCCATATCTAATAAGATTTCGTGTATCTACAGGATCATCCAATCATAACACCTTCTTTATAATATATTTATAATAAAGGATATATAAAATTTGTTATTAAAAAGCACAATATTTAAAAGAACAAGCATGATTTAGATAAATTGGGGTAATAATGGCATTATTTAAAGATATGTTAAAAAGGTGAAAAATTGATTAACTACATCACTATTAGTATTAAAAATTATATTATAATCTCTGTGGGTATTTTGTTAGTTATATCATTGTCTATTGGTTACTATTTAAACAAATGTTATAAAATACGCGATATAATATTTGAACATATTAGGCATAAGTTTCCAAAAGAATACAAAGAGCTAAGAATACACGTAGCTACTAACAATAGGTATCCAATGTTCACTAGCATACTCGTAAGAAGGATTAATAAAGACTCAGAATACCTTCCACATGACTCTTTTCTTGATTATATGTACAAAGAATTTAAAAATAAATATAAGATATTTACTGTTGTTGCCTCAGTTACTATTGTAATTTTTTTTATTTTTTTGATTATTATTAAAATTTTTCTTAAATTAATTTAAGTATTAAGGTTCTTCTCTCATTTTAGGCAAAGTTTTTAGTATTAAAAAGCACAATATTTAAAAAAACAAGCATGATTTAGATAAATTGGGGTAATAAATGGCATTATTTAAAGATATGTTGAAAAGTGGTGAAAGTTTGTTTCTTAATCCTATTGCTCTAGATTATGACTATCAGCCAAAACTTGTTCCTTATAGAGAAATGCAACAAAAACAGATTGCTAGCTGTATTAAACCTTTGTTTAATGATATGAATGGAAGAAATGTTCTTATTTATGGTAAGCCTGGTGTTGGGAAAACTGTTGCAACAAAAAATATATTGAATGAACTTGAAAATGAAACTGATGAAATTATACCTATTTACATTAATTGTTGGCAAAAAAATACTTTGTATAAAATAGCATTGCATTTATGTGAAGAGTTAGGATATAAACTAACACATAATAAGAAATCAGACGATTTGTTTGAAATTGCTGCGGCTATAATTAATAAAAAAAGTGCAGTATTATTATTTGATGAAGTTGATAAACTCGACGATGTTGACGTATTATATACAATTCTTGAGAAAATTTATAGAAAAACTATTATTCTTATTACTAATTTTAAAGAGTGGATTGAAAATTTGGATATTAGAGTTAAGTCAAGATTGACTCCTGAAATTTTACATTTTTTGTCTTATAATCCAGATCAGGTAAAAGGAATACTTAAGCAAAGAAGCAAGTATGCGTTTGTTCCAGATGTTTTAACTGATGATGCCTTACAAATCATGGCTGAACGTGCTTACAAAGTAGGGGATGTTAGAGTTGGTCTTCATATTATGAAAGAAGCAGGACTTGCTGCAGAAGATAGAGCTTCAAAAAAAATAGAAATAGAAGATGTAAAAATTGCTATTGATAAATTACATGAATATAGTGCAAAAGACTCTGAAGAATTAACTGAAGATAGTCAGAATGTTTTAGAAGTTGTAAAAGAAAATACTGGATTGAAAATAGGAGATTTGTTTAAAATTTATGAAGAAAAAGGAAATTCTAGAAGCTATAAAAGCTTTCAAAGAGATATTAAAAAATTAGAGGCTGCAAAGTTTGTTAAATTAGAAAAAGTTACTGGCGACGGTGGGAATTCTACAATTGTGAAATACGTTGGTAATGAAGTTAAAAGATTGACTGATTATTGAGGGTGAAATAGAATGGGTGTTGAAAATATTGTTATTGGAAATGAGATTTTAGATGATGCGGTTTCTAAAGTTTTTAGCAAATTAGTTGATAGCGGCAAGATTGTTATTCAGTCTTCTGAAGTTTTTGAGACTAAAAATTCAAAAGGTATTGGTGTTAATGTTTTTTATAATGGTTCGCAGGACGAATATATTGGATTCTTTGATGATGTCCATAATATTTTTTTAGATGATAATTTTGTTAATGTATATTCTTTAAATATCTGCTATTCTAGAGAAACTAGACGAGTTAATATTCGTGTATTTGAAAAAGATCCTAATACAACAAAAAGATTTGAGGATAATAATTCTTATGATTTAGTTGTTGGCGTTGGAAGTTATATACCTCAAAACACTGAATTTAGTAAATGATTTTTTATTTTTTAATTAAATTTAGAATTATTGATTAATTCTTACTATTTTTAATCGCCACTGGACAAACTATGATTCTTAAGTTTTAGGGCTTGTACTGTTTGAATTCTAAAGTTTAGCAAGCACTGGACACACTGGACAGGTGCGCGTGAGCTATATAAAAGAATCATGACATTATATTCTGTAAGCGGTGATTGAATTAATTGCTTCCCAGCAACAAATCATTGCGTCATATTGAAAGGCAAGATATTGCCCCCCTTTATCTTGCCTTAATTTTTTAAAAAATGAGGTGAAAAAAATGCCAGTTGACCTGAGCCCAAGAACTATACAGAATTTGTTTTTCAAACAAATGCAAAATTTGACAAAAAAAACATGTGCAATTGACAGCTTTGAAGTTCAATTTAGCGATAGGTGGTTAAGATGAAACCTAAGAAAGCTGAAAGATACATTGCCTTATTTAAAAAATATGAAGAAGTTTATGATGATATTTATATTGAAGAATCAACAAATAACTTTGTAGATGACGATTCAATTAATAGTGCTGAACAAGGTTTCATGATCGGCTATTTAAACGCTTAAGTTCAAGCCTCGCTTGAAAAAAAATGCGATAAGCAAAGAGGTAAATAAAATGTTAGAAAAAAATGTACCTGAAAAAACTTTCAGGAATGGTGTCGTGTGTGCTACAATTTGGCATAACGTCGGCAAAAATACCGAAGGAAAGGATGTAGATTTTAAGACTGTATCTTTTCAAAGAAGGTATTGCAACAAGGAAGGTGAGTGGCAATCTACTCGTACTCTTAGAACTAGTGATCTCCCCAGGGCAGCCATGGTTCTGGATGAGGCCTACAAGTATCTTTCACTGCATGAAAAGCAGACGTATGTTGTCTAGCAACATACTTTTTTCTTTTTTTTTTGAGGTGATACAAATGTTAGAAGTAAAAATATATGATGTTGAGCAAAATTATGTTCAAAAATTAATTTCGAGGTTAAAAAATGTGGTCGCAAATTTTAGGAAATCCAAGCAGTCTTAATAGGCTTAAAGGAAGTAAATTTAGAAGAGACTTTTCTTTAGATTATAAAAATAAAAGATATATAGAAGAATATGGAATGCGAGAAGTTGCTTTATTTGCTTACGATGTTGTAAATAAAAATTTAAGGATTAAGCCAAATGATGATGGTAAGCAAACACCTTACAAAGGACATCCTGTTTTTATTGCGCAGCACGCAACAGCAACTTGTTGTAGAAAATGTTTGTTTAAGTGGTATCGTATTCCGCCATACAGAGAATTGACTGATGGTGAAGTTAAATTTGTTGTTTCTTTAATTATTAAGTGGGTTGATAAACAATTTCAAACTAAAAAACAGGCGTATTGATATTATTATGAGTGTTCTTTCTTTTTCTTTCTTTTTGCTTTGAGCAAAAACTGTGTCATTACCATTCCTCCACTTTTTGCTTTGAGCAAAAACTGTGTCATTACCATTCCTCCACTTTTTGCTTTGAGCAAAAACTGCGTCACTATCGTTCCTTCACTTTTTGCCTTGAGCAAAAACTGCGTCACTGTCGTTCCTTCACTTTTTGTTTTCAACAAAAAGTATATAAACCATCTATATAATTAAGTATATATGTCGTTTTTGAGATATTTTGCAAAAAAAAGTTTACGAATGAGTAAAGAGAAACAAGTTGCTCAAATAAGCCTTGAAGAAAAAAAGCTTGTTAAAAAGGAAAAATCTGTTTTTGATTTATTTGTTATGTTTGCGGCTGTTGCTATCCTTCTAGTATTTATTCTATGGATTGGGCTTAATACAAAATCTAATTTATATTTAGTATTCATTGGATTTGCTCCAACTATAATATATGTAATATTAACAGTTTATTTACTCGAAAAAAATCATCAGACTAAGCAGATGATCTGGTTAACGCCAGTTGCATTCAGCGTTATATTTTATTATATGGGTAGTTTTGCAGACGTTGCAATTTTACAACAAATGCAAATTTGGGAATTGACTTATATTAATTTATTCATAAGTTATTCTTTTGCAGCAATTCTTAATTTTGTTGGTATATTTGATTCGTCTTCTGAATATTATAAAAAAAGATTAAAATCTGTAAGAAAAGAGAAGCATGAACTTGAATCGCAAATTCAAGAATTCATTGAGGCTGGAAAAGTTAATGAAGATAATTTATCAGAATATATTCAAAGTATTGAAGATAAATGCAAAGCGTTAAATTTTGCTGTTGGTAGAGTTTATAGTAATAAAAATGGTGGGAGTAAAGATTTAAGGAATTTATTGAAAGTAAAACCTGCATGGTATAATGAATTTAGTAAGTTAGCTGATAACTATGATACTATTAAAAAAGAATCAGCATTAGAATTAATTAATATGATTCTTGAAAGATTAAATACACTATGGAATAAAGAAGAAATGTTTGGAGACAGATGTTTTAGTCTACTTCGTCTTGATAGAGATGAAGCATGTCAGGATAAAGTGATTGATGTTATTATAAAAAATGACAAAGATCCTGTTAGA
>CAYZMD010000036.1:0-12923 GCA_964479425.1 uncultured Methanosarcinales archaeon
TTTTTGATAATCTAGTTCTTCTTTTTCTAAGAGATTTATCAATATCTTTATGCCTATAGCCCTTCTTAACTCTATGCTTAGTTACTTCATTATCATCCTTATAGATGACAGCTTCTGCCCCTGAACCAATAATTTTTGTCATGATTAAAATCTAAATGATAAAAAAATAGGATATTTTTAAAGGTTGTTACTTTAATATAAAATTATAAAAAATAAGAATTAAACCATAAAATAAAAAAAAGAATAAAAAACTTAAAAATTACTTCTTTTTGTACTTCTTTTCAGATTCAATGTATTTAAGATTTTTACCAAACTCTCTTGCTTCCATTTGTTTAATTTTCCCAGCAGGTTTAGCTATCTTATACATGTTTACTAATTCATCAATTACAGGACTGCCAACTAGCTCATGACTTTTTACAGTTTTTTTAAATTTATCTTTAAAAACTTCATAATGTTTAACATCTGAAATACTCTCTTCTAAATGCCTAGCATCTTGAGAAATTTTTGTATCATTATATAGTGCATTCATTATTTGAGAATAAAGGCCTTTTTGATCTATTGAAAAATCCTCTTTATGTTGAATAATATATTTTTTTAGGGCCATATATCCACCTTGTCTTCCCATCAGTCCAGAAACAAGTTGATTTAAATGGTCCTTAACATGTTCCAAATTTTTCACAGAATCCTTAGCAGCATTTTCACCAAATTTATTTTTTATATGTTCTAAACTAATAGATAATAACATATGTTCTACCTTTGCTTCAATATCAGAATCTTTTACACCTGCAAAACTCCTTTTAATAGGAGTCTTTCCATCTTCTTTTGAACCATGAATCTCTACAAATGCCTTATTTTCCGCTTTTTGATATCTACTTTTTAAATCAAGCGATTCTTCATTATGTTTTTCTTTAACTTTAGTATAATCCTTATGATCTTCATCCCAATGAGACTCCCATTCATCGAGTAATTCATCAAATGGTTTATTATCTAAAGTAGTATATAATTTTTTTTTAGGTTGTGTTTTTTTATCAGCCATAATATCACCTTTAATTATATAGAACATTGATTAACTCCTAAAATTGTAATTTTTAGTAATTTATTTATATATCAAAGTTCGCTATATAGAGTTTATCAAAACCCTCTATAATAAATTTTTAATATAAACCAATTATATTAATGTTTCGCTTCTGTTATATGACTTTTATGTCACACTAACATATTCTTTACTTCTGTTTTCTTTTTAAATATAGATACCATAGTATGTGTTAATTGACATTTATGTTCAAAAAAGCAAAGAACTCTGCTTTTTTAACACATTTAGCAATCTGAGATTATTAGAGTCCCAGAAACATTTTGTTTCTTAAGATTCTAAAAATCTTTATAAGAACAGATTTTAATGATGCTCAAAAGGAGGAATTACAATGGCAAAGAAAAAAGATGAAATGACCCCAGAAGAAAAAAAGATGTTTGATAAGCTTCCAAAAGAGGCACAAGATAAGTTAAAAGATATTAAGAAAAAAGTAGATAAGTTTCAAAAAACATTATTATCAAAATTTGAAAATTACATTGAGGGTATTGCATTAATGCCACCTCAGAAAAAAGAAGGCGAAGAAAAACCAGATACAAGCAAAATTAATGTGATGGTTTTAATAGATGATTCTGACAGTAAAAAAATGTCAAAAGGCGAGCTAAAAGATAAGCTTGGAGCAATCATTGCAAATATTGCAAAAGATATTGATAAGAACATGGAAGCACAAGTTGTAATTCTTTCAGAAGTATGGCAAAGCTGCTATGATGGAAAAACAGAATTACTACAAGGAATTGCCTTAGCTGCTCCAGTATACGATACAGGAATGCTTGCTGCAATAAAAATTGCCGAAATCCATAAAACAATGGTCTTGAAAAAATTCGAGAAATATATTGTAAGTTATGTCTTAAGTGGAAGTTTAATTAGAGGTCAAGCAACTCAAACTTCAGATATTGATGTTTTTGTAGTTATTGACGATACAGATGTCAAAAAGATGACACGAGCTGAATTAAAAGACAAACTTAGAGCAATCATAATTGGTATGGGAATTGAAGCAGGAGAGATGACTGGAATTAAAAACAAATTAAATATCCAAGTTTATATTTTAACTGATTTCTGGGACTCCCTTAAAGAAGCTAATCCAATCATTTTCACTCTATTAAGAGACGGTGTTCCATTTTACGATAGAGGAGTATTTATGCCTTGGAAACAACTGCTCAAAATGGGTAAGATAAAACCAAGCCAAGAAGCAATTGATATGTTTATGAGTTCTGGTGAACAGATGCTTCAAAGAGTAAAATACAAAATTAAAGAAATCGGTATGGAAGATTTGTTTTATGCAATTCTAACACCTAGTCAATCCGCATTAATGTTGTTTGGTCAAGCACCGCCAACACCAAGAGAAACTGCTGAATTAATGAGAGAAATCTTTGTTAAGAAAGAAAAACTACTTGAAGATAAATTCGTTAAGATTTTAGAAAATATCATCAAAGTTAGAAAAGAATTAGAACATGGAACAAGAAAAGAAGTTTCTGGAAAAGAAATTGATGACTTGTTAAATGATGCTGAAAAATATCTGAAAAGGATTAAAAGATTATTTACGCAATTAGAAAAGATGAAAGAAGAAAAAACTATATTGCATATCTATGAAAGCGCTGTAACAGTAATCAGAGATATTTTAAAACTTGAAGGTATAGAAAAAGTTAGTGACAAAGAAATGGTTAGCATTTTTGAAAAAGAAATGATTAATCAAGGCAAGATTCCTGAAAAATATCTTAGAATCTTAAATGAGATTGTCAAGGCCAAAAAGGACTACGATAACAAAAAGTTAACTAAATCCGATAGAAACGCTGCAAGAAAAAACTCAAGCGATCTAGTAAAATTCTTAATAGAATACATGCAAAGAAAGCGTGGAAGAGAACTAGATAGAGTAAAAATAAGAGTTAAGTACGGCGAGAAATACGGCGAAGTAATTTTACTTGACAAAGATGTTTTTGTCATCCATGATATTGATGCAGAAGACAAAAAAATAAGTAAAGGTAAAGTTAAAGCTGATGGTGCAATTGACATTGTCAAAGATTCAAATTTAGAAGAGTTTGAAAAATCATTAGCAAAAATCAACATCCCACCAAAAGTATTTATCAGAGAAAAAACATTTGAAAAGCTGAAAGATATCTTTGGAAAAGATGTAGAAATCTTGGTAAATTATTAATTTTTTATTTTTTTTATTCATTTATTATTAATTTTTCTTCTACTAAATATTGCAACATATCTTCCCAGTAATTATTAATAGATTCAAACAAGCTAAAATATGGGCTCTTAATTGAGATAATGAAAATTTTCTTTCTATCCATACATGAGGAACATTCAATAATTGAATTGCAGGTTCAAGTTTATCAATCGCATTTGCAAATTTAGCATTTATTGTTTCATTCGCATCAAATTCTGTATAAAGACCTACAATTTTACTTGCAAAAGGCTCAGGTAAAATTCCGCTTAGATGATATATAGCTTTCAATTCTTTTGCTTTATCTTCAGCAGTAACATCTAAAAAATACTTATCTCCAAGAATAATTTCACCATCATCATGGTACACAAGCATATCTTTAATCAAAAGTTCATCAAGAGTTTTATGCTTAGTTTTTTCTCGTGGTAAAAAATATTCAACAAGAATTTGACATCCTGTGACATGATCTGCATCACTCTCACTTCTATATTTAACGCCATCTACCTCAACAACTTCTCCAGTAAATGGAACAAGCGTTTTTCTATAAACCTCTTTCAATTTCATCAAATAAGCTAAATTATTCTTCATCAAATACGAAACATCTCTTGACATAAGAACAAAAACACATAATTTACTTTAAAATATATATGTAATCAAATACAACCTTCCCACCCGAACATTTATAAACAAACTAAAATTCTAAGAACATAGATGGCATTTAAGAAGAAACCTTTCAAAAAACCAAAAAACGCTCTATCTCCTGAAGAACAAGCAGCTCAAGACATTAGAAGAATCAAGCTTCCTAAAGCTCCAGAAACTTTTGGTGTAGTTGAGCAAAGATTAGGTGGAAGCAGAATGTCAGTTAGATGTCTAGATGGTAAGAATAGAATATGCAGAATTCCTGGTAGATTAAAAAGACGACTATGGGTTAGAGAAGGTGACTTTGTCATTGCAGAACCTTGGGAGCTTGGTGGAGATAAAAAAGGAGACATTATTTTCAAATACAGACCATCTCAAGTACAATATCTAAAGAAAAAAGGCTATCTAAAACAATTAGAAGAATTTGACGAATTCTAAAATATCTTCCACTATTTCATTTGAACTTAATATACTTGTATTGTAAACTTGATTAAATAAATGCGTATTTTGTAAATATATTTTCTTTTCTTCCTCAATCTCACCATATCTCCTCTTATAATTTTGACTCTGCATTTCTTTAGGCTCTCTATTATCCAACCGCCTTATTGCATCTTCCAAGTCACAATATAATAAGAATGGATAAACAGGAACCTTTTTAGCAAAAAAATCAACTGTATGAATTACGGTATTTACATCAGCATGTCCTATTATTTTTTTCCCTTCATTCAAATATTTAAGAAAAGAAGCATCATTGCCATACAACTCGCCTTTATATGAAACAGGAATCACAATTTCAACATTGGATACTTTTTTTCTAAATTCGTGTTGTGTAATAAAAAACTTAGGATTCTCTGAGGACCTAGGTTCTCTTGTTTTATATTTTTGCCAAAAGACATACCCATTATCAACTAAAATATCTGTTATAGTATTCTTTCCCGAACAGGTATGGCCTGCTATTAATAAAATATAGGACATATACTTTATGAAAAGATAGTAATTTAAAAAATTAACTTTAAAAACATCTCAAATATAATATCTAAAACAATTAGAAGAATTTGACGAATTCTAATTACTATACAATATAAATGTTTAAATAAATTTTATTCTAACTTTTTTATTAGGGTGTTTAATATGATTTATTGGATATATAACTTTATGATACTTGCATTTTTTATAAAAACAATTCAGCTAAGTTTCAATCTTTCTGGAACAGCATTCATTTTTCAATTCTTTGGAATAATATTGCTTTTGTTATTAGCAACGCCAGTAGCGTTTGCTAAAAAGAATGGAACATTCTTTTTCAGTTTAGCATTATTAGATGCTTTATTCATATATATGGTATATGGAAAAAATTTTACAGTTGTATTAATTCCAATAAGTGCGTCGATAATAGGATATGTGGCAAGTTTTATACATGTAAAAGAATTTGAACCGCCTGAAGATACATATGTATATGAAGAACCACCAGAAACAAAAGTTATTTTAGAGAATTACGATGAAAAAGATAACCCAAAACAATATGTTGCTAGTAAATATGGCAAAGTATACCATACTACAAACTGTGGTTGGGGCAAAAAAATAAAGAAGAAGAGCCAAATTTGGCTAAAAGATAAAAAAGAAGCTAAAAAGAAAGGCTTTAAAGCGCATAATTGCGTTTAATTTTTATTTATTTTAACCTTTTCTGGACATAGAAGGAATAATTAAAAATATAATGTTAATAGATTCTACTTATCTTCATGCCAAAAGTGAATAATCAAAAGTACTACACCAATAACTAACGCAGTATCCGCAAGATTAAACACAGGCCAAATTATAAAATCCAAATAATCAATAACAAATCCAAACATTATTCTATCAAATAAATTTCCCAAAGTTCCGCCAATAATAAGTCCAACTGAAACCCAGACATAAGGTTTTTTTGGAATATCTTTATAATAATATATTATTGCACCAAGAACAATTAATGAGACAGATATAACAAAGAATGCTTGATTTTGTAATAATCCAAAACCTACTCCATAATTTTCAATATAAGTTATGTTAAAGAAATTATTAATTATTGGTATACTACCTTTCACATTATCAACAATATAATTTTTTATAATTCTATCTAAAGCAAAAACAATAAAAAGAAGAAATAAAATAATTCTATTCTTATTTACCATCTTTTTTCTTTTTGTTCTAAAGAAGATAATCTATGATTGATAGTATCAAGAGAACTCTTAAGAACATCAAGCTTAGCAGAAATTATTTCCAAATCTTTTCTAAGCAAATCTTGATTATGAATATTGGAAGATACTGGCTGTTGCTGTTGCATTGGCTGCTGCATTGGATCAGGTCTTTTAGGTGATTCATATGGATTAAAATTATCCTGTTTTTCCTGTCCTATTGATTCTTCAAAAGATTCAGGAATCTTTGGAATATTATGACTTGGAGGTTTGTCTAAACCTAATCCACTCTCTATTCCTGTATTACTGTCTACACCTAAACCTAAATTACTATCCATACCTAAATCTTTATCTAAATCTAAATCTCCAAATTCATCATCTTTTTTCCAAAACTTAAGTTTGTCCAACATTCCCATCTTTATCTCCTATATCAACAATTTTATTTACAATTCCAGAAGGTACACTTTTAAAAATCTTAAAAATCAATTTTTCTGGATATAATATCAAATTATCTTCTTTAATTTCTTCTAAAATAAATGCAGGATTTTCCCCACTTAATTTTGCTTGGAATAGTCCAGCAAATAATAATCCTTTAACATACGCATCAGATTCAATACTCTCTCCTATTTGATTTCTTAAATCAGCATTATCCTTAGGCATTCCTTTTTGTTCTAATAATAAATCAATCATTGTATCTTTAGCTGACGAAGACGCCAATATTTCTTTAATTTTCGTAATAGGTATTGAATCAGAACCTATTTTAATCTCATTCACACCATCAAAAAACTCTTCCTGAAATAAAAACATCATATATTTATCTCCAAGTATTGATTCATAATCATCAGCAATATAATATTTATTATAACTAGCTAACTCGGAATCTGAAATAATTTTCGGATTTTCTCCTCCTGTAAAATTAATTATTAAAAAAGCTGAAACAACTTGTCCATTATTTTCTAGAACAAGCAATTTCTCAGAAGTTCCAAAATTTTCTTTTAAATCATTCACATCCAAATAAAGAAAAATTCCAAAAACAAATGATAACAATGCTGCTAACGAAAGTATCATAAAAAAAGCCTTAATTAATTTTCCTACAAATTTAAAAATTATAACTGCTACAATAGTAAATATGATTAACATAACGATTAATAATATATCCATTTAATATTCACCTCTTTATATAACAAATAATTAAATGTGTAATATTTAAATGTTTCTTAAAGAGTCATCTTGATATGGTTTCTTTGTATAATGGCGCTTAGCATGTTCAACAATCAATGCATGATATTCTTGATAAACCTTATAATCCTTAGGTAAATTTTCCTCAAATAATTGTTTTATCTGCATATAAGTTATATTATGATTAATAACACCTAAATATTCAAAAATCCTTTTTGTGTACGCATCAACAACAAACTCAGGTTGTTTGTAAGCATATAATAAAATTGAATCTGCAGTTTCATTTCCAACACCTTTGACCTTTAAAATTTCTTCACGCGTTGGAGTTTTACCTTTTAAAGAAATAAAAAACTTTGCTATATTTTTCAAATATTTTGTCTTTTGATTAAAATATCCTGTAGGTTTAATAGCTTGTTTTAATTTTTCTTCATCCAATATCAATATTTTTTCTGCCCCCAATACTTTTAGCGTATTAAGATTAAGTAACGCTTTTTCAACCTGAGGCCATGAAGTATTCTGTGTTAGTACAGCTCCAACAATAATCTCAAACTGCTGTTTTTTATTTTTTGGAAAGGAATAATCATTAGGATGATAACCTTGTATAGAACCTGTTTTTGTAGGATTATTACCTTTAACACTTAATAATGGCCACCAGCCTTGCTCTCCATATAATTTTAAAAGTCTATTATAAATATGTTTTAAGTGGTTCATATATACTTAACTGCAAATGAAATTTATAACTTTTGCGGTTGGTACACTCAAAAATTATATTTTTTGTGTGTCCCAAAAGCTATAAATTCTAAGAATATGCTAGTCCGTAAAAATAATTATGAATTTTACTTATTGATCATTATATAACATCTCAAATATTAATTAGAAATATCATCGTCATCATCGTCATCATCGCTATCATCGTCATCGTCATCATCGTCATCATCATCGTCATCATCGTCATCATCGTCATCATCATCGCTATCACTTTCGACTTGAGAATCTAATGCTTCATTTGCATCAATTAAAAGTGATTTTATTTCATCTTTTAAATCAAGTATACTATTCTGTGTTTCTTTATGCTCTGGATACTTCTGTGCTTTTTCTATTAATATCTGCATTGTCTTATCAATTTTAGGAAGTGCATCCTCAAGGTCTTTCTTTGCAGAAGGAACATTCAAATTATCATCAACTGCATCTTCAACAGCCTCTTTTTTCTCTTCAGCATCACTTATTGCATCTTCGGCTGCATCAAAATAATCTTCTAATTCTACCTCAATAGCATCTGCAAGATATTTTAATTTAAAGAATTTAACGCTTTCCACCCATTGCTTCGTATCTTTTTCCATCCAAGAGATTAAACTAAGATCAATCCCATCAATTTGTACATTTGGATTTTTATTTTTTTCAGCAATAGCTGCATTCATTGTACTTAATAAAGGTCCAATATCTACTTGTTCAATAATTTCTTCCATAGCCTCAACAGTTTCATCATAAATATCTTCTAAATACTCAGCACTAGCTTCAGAAGTTTCTATCTGTCTTTCTATATAACTTACATCATTTTCTGCAATACTAACTGCAGTTTTATATGCACTAAGATCATTAACATTTTCTTCGTTTGCAGCGTCTGCGTCATCTAATCTTTGTTCAACATCTTCTAAAGCTTTTTCTTTCTCATCAAAATCAGTTTCAAAATCATGTACTCTTTTTTCTAATAATGATAAATCCCCATAAGCTTTTTGAATAGCAGAATCTGCAGCTATAATTTCATCCATCTTAATTTCAAAATTCTTATGAGCAGATTCAAAACTTTTAAACTTTCTAGCCATAAGACTACCAGATTCAACTTTTACAGGATTAAGTTCATCTTCTGTCTTAACTATTTCTTTAATAACAGGTTCTATTTTTTCATTTTCTTTCTTTTTTTCTAAATCCTTATCTTCTAAAACTTGCTTTTCTTCTCTACTATCTTTAACTTGAGGCAGTTCTATTATCTCACTTTTTATTTTTAAATCAGCAAACACTTGCGAATGTTTTTTTATTGTTTCTTCATATTTAGATTTATCAACAATCTTCTTTTTCAAAGTTATTATAGCCTTATTATATTCAACTAATGCTTTATCTAAATATTTCTGTTCACCTTTTTTAGCCATTGCAACAACTTCAGCAGCTCTTTCCTCAGCTAAATTTTCAGGTGATTTAAACACAGAAAATATTTTATCTAAAAAATAAAAAGGACTATCAGGAGTTATTCCAACAGCTACCTGTTCAGACTGAGCTAAAACAGTAGTAGAAATTATCAAAAAAACAAATAACATTGCAATATTTTTTATTTTGTTTACCATAAGTAAAAAAAGAATTATCAAATATATAAAATTTTCTCTAATTACCCTTAAAAAAGATGATGTCATGTCCTTAGTTATATATTTATTAAAAAAACTAATTTTTATTTACTATGTTATCCATATCATCAATAACCCTTTTCTCAAAGTCAATAACGCGCTCACCTTCCTGTTTATATGTATTTAGAGTCCGCATTAATTGATGTATTAATTTTTCTTCATCATCTATACCTAATTGTATCTGTCCTAGATGTTCTTTAATAAGGTTATCCTCTACGACTTTCGCTTCAACTGCTTCTATCTTTAGTTCTTCAAATTCCGCTGTTTTTAAAGCAGAAGTATTCTTCATTACAAAAAATGCTCCTTTTTCATATCCTCGTTCAAATATTCTATTAAAATCAATATCACTTATTTTTCCATTTTCAAGTATTCCCTTTAAACGAATAGTGACTATACTATTCTGAACATCTGATTCAGTTACTTTCTTTAACAACATATTTTCAACTTCTAGTGGAGTATTATGGTTAACATCAATTTTAATACCAACATGTGGATGCAATTCTATATCAACATATTCTAATTTATCGTCTTCAACAATATAAAATCCACCTTTTCCATATTTTTCCATTTCCGCAAAATTATTTGGGAACAATGCTCCTGGATATGTTATCAATCCATAATCTTTTTCCTCTTTACTAAAAATATAATGAACATGTCCGCCAGCATAATAATTAAAATGCTTAGGTAATAGTGATAGAGGATGAGCATCCATGTTTGCTAATTCTGGCGGTTTAAATTCTTGCAATGCAGAATGAAACATGAAAATTTTATAACCTTCTTCTTTCTCTAAATTGTGTTTAAGTAAATTCTCATAATATTTCTTTTCAAGCATCCCTTTTTTACCGAGCATACCTGTAATTTTTGCTCCTGTCTTCCCGTCAATTGTAAAATTTAACTTTAATTTATTATCAACTATTTTCCCTTTTACTACATTAATAACTAATCCTGCTTCTTCAAGAACTTCTAACATTGTTTTTCCACTTGGAGAAAAATCATGACTCCCTGCAATAATATATACATTAATGTCATTA
Organism: uncultured Methanosarcinales archaeon; assembly: GCA_964479425.1. Lineage (GTDB taxonomy): Archaea > Nanobdellota > Nanobdellia > Woesearchaeales > CAYSVS01 > CAYSVS01. The sequence continues at coordinate 10,668 of CAYZMD010000036.1, forward strand.
TTTTTTAATTTTCGTAAATAATGAACAACCACTTTCAACCTATCAATACTAGGTAAAGATGTATTAAATAAATCGCCTGCAATAAGAACAAAATCAACCTGTCTAGAAATACAAATTTTAACTGATTTTTTAAAAGCTTTAACACTAAGATCAGATAGTTTTGGTTCTCTCCACCCTCCAATATGTACATCAGCTATATGTGCAAATTTCATATAATTTAAATTAAAGTTAGAATTTAAAAGCATTTAGTTGTTTAATTACTACTATCCATGCCATCAAACTCATTTTTTGATTTCCATATTTTTTTAAAAGAATTTTCAGGTTTCTTCTTTTTATTCTTACCATGATTCTCTGCTTCTATTGAGAAATCAACAAAATTCATCCACTTATTCAAAATATACAATATTACAAGAAATACAATTCCGTAGATAATAAAGTTAATCATTCTAGTCTAATACCAGAAAAATCATTCTTAATATTTAAATCTTCTTTTGTTTGCTTAGCAAAATCCTGAAATAAAGGGATTTTAATTGGCATAGCAAACTTTGCAAAATTTGAAGTAATTATAGCTTCACCTTTATCTAAAGAGGCAATTGTTCTATTATCTGTAGTTAAATCCTGCGAGGCAGAATCAATAATTGCTTGCCTTTCGGGAGCCATTTCTATACCTAAAATAATCTTAGTATTCATATTCGCAAGTATCTGCCTAGGAATTAATGACGGTAATTGTGTTATAGCTGTTAACCCAATCTTAAATTTTCTTCCTTCTCTAGCTATAGTAGAAAAGATATTGCTTCCCCTTTCCAAAACTTCTTTTCCTAAAACTCTAGGAGCTTCTTCTAAAACTATTGAGACAACAGGCTTATCAATTAAAGAACCATCCATTTTATAACTTTTATATCTAGCAAAAATTTCTGAACTAATCAAGCTTCCAATTAGAATTTCAACACTTCCACTAAAACTAGATGTATCAATAATAACAGTATTACTTTGTTCTAATTCATTACATATATCTTTTACTGTAGTCTCTCCAACAGCAGTTTCAAATATTCCTCTAGGAAAAATCCCAGTTGGATTAACATCAACATCCAATAAAGAGATAAGTACTCTTTTAACAACCGCAATTGTCGCCTCAAAAAAATTACTTTGCACAGGTCTATCGAGTAGTATTGATTCTATCCAATTTCTACCATACTCACGATAATATGCCTGTAAAGCTTGTACTTGAGGATCAGAGAAATTAACACAACCATTAAAATGATATGGCTTGATATTTTTTAAATTAATTTTCAAGCTTATTGCACCTGTAGGAGGATTATTTGAAGTATAATATACAACCCTTTCCTTATGAGTATGATCTTTTAATCCTAATTTATTTCTACCAAAATATTCGTCATGAGGATCTAAAACTAAAACACCGCAATAATCTTTATCAACAATATCCCAAAGCATTACAGAAAGCAAATTGCTATTATGGACAAATAATCCTCCATGACCTGCTAAAAAAGTATGATTATCTTCTACTGTCAAATCATAAACATACTTCTTATTATATTTTATTTTTCTAATTGAATTAATTTTATCCCATTTAAAATTTAATAATTTAATAAAATCACTAAACTCATCAAATTTAGATAAAATCTTACTCATCAGACTACGACTTGGTCTCCTTTGTCCCAATTCAATGCGTGAAAGAAGCTGTTGAGAACAATTTATTTTTTGTGCAAATTGTTTTTGGCTTAATTTTGTACTCATACGTTTTATTTTAAAATCATCAAAATTAATAGGTATTAAATCTACATTTTTATTAAATTTATAATCTAACTTGTCTTTTAACTTATCATTCTTTCTTGCAAATTTAAAACCAATATGTGTCAAAAACTTACACAGATCATCTCTACCAGAAATCGCAACTCGATAATAAATATCACCCTTATGATTTGAATTAGTTGCTCTTGAAAACTTTCGTTTACATCTTGCTAAAATACCAAATCTACTTAGTGCTAGAACAATATCATTAGCAAGTTTCTTAGATTTTGTAGTTGTAGAAATCTTAAATCGCCTATTAGGTTTATATTCCATATCAACTCCACCATCACCTTCAAAATAAGTTTTTAAAATAATTTTTAAATTAATATCCGATAAATTTAAGAAAAAATTTGGCAATCTTTTATTTCCCGATAAAGTACCAATACCAAGTGCTTTAATCAATATCGTAAATATTGATGAAGAAGTACCAATATCATAATTATTGCC
>CAYZMD010000037.1:0-12384 GCA_964479425.1 uncultured Methanosarcinales archaeon
TCATCTGAGGAATTATATTCTTCACTGATATGAATATTATATGATGTAGCTTGAGCAACAGCACTCCAATTCAATGTCACATCTTTTGTTGTAATATTATATGCAATAGTCAAATTCTCTGGCCAAGATATTCGAATTATACTATTATTAACACTAAAATCAACATCAGACACATCACTCACAAAGCTGATTCCATCATAGACTGTTGCATTTATTCTGTATGTTGTAATGTTTGCCAATGTTGAAACATTCCAATTGTATGTATATGTTATATTATTTGTTGTTGACCCATTATCTATCAAATACCAATTTACTCCTGAATTATTTGAATAATAGAATGTCACATATTGAACATCTCCGTCAACATCAGTAACATCTGCTCTTATTGTGTTAGATCCTCCAAACAAAATATTGCCTCCGTTAGGATACACAACACCGACCTGAGGCACATCATCAACTAAAGTGATATTGACAGTAATAACATCATAAGCATAATATTCTCCGTCATAAGCCGATAAATTTAACACAACAATACCATTCCAATTCGCAAATGTAGTAATATTAATCATTGAATCATTGAATTCAACTGAAACATTATTATCTGTTGAAGTATAATTATATGTTAAAGAGCTATCAACATCACTGAAATAATTATCTAAATCAATAGTATCATTATATCCATCTTCTGCAAAAGTTACATCAGGAATATTAATTTCAACATAAGGCACATCGTTCACAGCAACAACAGTAACAACAAAAGTATCTACAACACTATATTCATTATCAGTTGCTGTAACATTTACCAAAACATCTCCGAAGAAATCATCTGTTGCATTCAACCTCAAATTATCACCATTCTGGTCAGCAGTCAAGTTTGAATGATTGGTTACAAAACTATAAACTAAACTTGCATTATCAACATCAGAAAATACAGTTGTCAAATCAACAATACTAGAATTAACTGAATCTTCTAGTATACTCATATCAACTATAGCATTAACAATATAAGGTGCATCCTTTATATTATTAACAGTTACAACAAAAGTATCGCTAACATTAAATTCCCCGTCGTTTACTGTAACATTTACTAAAACATTTCCAAAGAAGTTATTACTTGCGTTCAAAGTTAAATTATTGCCATCTTGGGAAGCTACAACATCGCTTTCGTTTGTTTCAAAACTATAATTTAAACTCACATTATCAACATCACTAAAAACATTAGTCAAATTAACAACACTTGAATTATAACTATCTTCATCCATTTGTATATCATTTATTGGATTAAAAATATAAGGAGCATCATTAACAGCAGTAATATTAATTGAAAAAGTATCATTATCTATTCCTCCATAACCATCGTCTGCCTGTATAGTACAACTAGCAATTCCTGACCAATTGGCAGCAAGAGTTAAAGTCACATTATTATTATTTATACCACAATCAACCTCGCTTATATTTTCGATTAATATTGTAAAAGTAATATTATCGTTATCTACATCACTTACATATGAACTAACATTTAGTTCTTTATAATTATCCTCATCCATACTCTGATCAGGTATTCCTACTAGCACAGGATTATTATTTAATATTGTAACATTAAATATAGGAGTATTATTCAATTCATTATCATGTGCATATTTAGTATAAAATTGCCAAGTTGTACTTCTTTCTCCAGTTGCATTAATAATCCAAGATTGATTACAACTATCACCAGCCTTCATATTATTTAAACAACTTATATTAGAACCATAAAGTGGATTTTGTGTTAATGAATAGAAAGGTGTTGCTCCTATTGTCATAGAAATATCTCCTTTATTATCTTGTACAGATTCTAATACATCAACTCTTGATCTCGTTAATCCACTTGTAGCTTCATAAATACTTAAACCATTTAATTTTAATTTTTCTTCTATTTGATCATAAGTCAAATTAATATTATTATTCAATTTATAATATTGTTTAATTAACGCTGCAACACCTGATACATGTGGCGTTGCCATAGAAGTTCCAGATTTAACTATAAAAGTACCATCACCACAAGACGTTCCACTATTATCACCAGAAAGCCTAGTTGAACAAATACTACTTCCAGGTGCATATAAATCCAATGCCATCCCAATATTAGTAAATGAACTAATTGCGCCCGCTTTTGTTGTCGAACCAACAGCAATCGCATTTTCTACACAAGCTGGCGCGCTTATTCCATCTCTATATCCAGCATTACCTGACGCTATATTAACAACAATATCTTGTGCAACAGCAGTATTTATTGAAGAAGCTCTAGAGTCATCATTGCAATAACCACTATATTTTCCACCACCAATACTTATACTGATAACAGAAATATTATACAAACTTGCATTATTAATACACCAATCAATACCTGAAATCATATCTGAAGAACTACAAGTTCCACCACTATTACAAACTTTAATTGCAACAATTTTTGCATCAGGTGCAACACCACGATATGTAACATCTTCACTTGCAACTGTTCCTGCAACGTGCGTACCATGACCATGATCATCCATAGGGTTAGAATCATCATTTACAAAATCATAACCTGCAATTACTTTATCGCAATTCCCTGCCAAAAATTCTGATTCAGTACAATTACCTAATGCAAGATGTGTGTAATCAACACCAGTGTCTAATACACAAACAGTTTCTCCTGCACCAGTTATATTTTGACCATTAATTTGCATAGACCAAACATCGTCTGCATTAATTACAGGAACACTACCATCCATCAGAATATAATCTACTCTATCATAAAGCACTGCCTTAACATTAGGATCTTCTCGTAATTTTTCCAATCCCTCTTTAGTAACCGTTCCCGAAATAGCGTTTGTTATTTCATGTTTTTTCTTAACTTCTAATTCAGCTTTATCTTCAACTATAGTCCACCATAATAACTTAGTTGACTTATCTTCGGTTTGTATTTTTGATAGAACTTCATCTTGTAATAATTTTGTATTCTCTTTTTTCTCAACTAAAGAATTAGAAAGAACTGAATCTTTCAAAATAATAATAACCGGAACTTCTTCTGTTTCTTGTAATAAAATATCCAAATCATATTCCACTGTATCTTCATCTACAACAAATTCATTATTTACTTGTTCAGGATCGAGTGTTGCAACAATATCTTGACATTCTCCACCATAACAAGTTACACCAGTGGTTATGTTTGTTAAATTATACTTTGAAATACTAATAGCGGTTGAAGGATTAACTAAATATGGACTTAATTTTCCCCACGCAATATTCCAAGTTTCGTTTTCATAAGAGACAGTATCATCAATAGCATTACATTCAACAATTAATTTCCATTCTCCTGAATCATTAACTAATATATCGCTTGGATCATATTCATAAGAATCTCCTAACTTTGTTTGATGTTTTTGATTTGAATAAAAATAATTATTATCATCAATATTTATTAAACTAAAAGTTACATTAGTTATATTCACACTATAACTACAATTAGCCCTTACTTTTGAAAAGTTAGATCCATAAATAATATTACTACATGAAGTCCAACTAGATCCATTATGACATTCAACAGAGTCTATACTTGGACCGGTCAACACAGAAATATCATAAGTCCCATTTTCAGCGCTTGCACTAAAATCTCTTACTTTTAAGAAATGTACTCCAGAAGTATTAGCAACCCATTCTATTTTTGAATTTATTATTACAGCAGTCTCAATATCATCATTACTTGCATAAAAAGCTCCTTCTGGTCCATATAAAAATATATAAGTATCTGCGTCTAAACCAAGATTACTAGTTTCTATAATATATTCTGAACCAAGCGTCATATTTATTTTATAAAAATCACTCTCTGCCGCAGGATAAATATTGTGACTTTGACTTGTTCCATTTGAAGGTAACAAAGTTCCTTGCCAATAATTATTATCATATTCATAATTATCTAAATTAGCTGTTTGAGTTACAGCAGTATAATTTACTTTAATAAAATAATATACATTATTTTCTTCATTTCCTGTGCTATAATAATCTTCTATTTTAATATAATAAGTTTTATTTTCTTCTTCTTTGAAAGTCAAAATTGAACTTGCATCTGATGTTGTTTTATTATCATTAGTTAATAATAATGTTGTAAGCAATGATTGCCCATCTGAATCATAAAGCCAAAGAACTGTATCTGCTCCTCCTGATAAATTAAATATGTCTATAATATATTCATTGTTTTCAGTTGTATTAAACTTAAACCAATCACTATCATTTTGTGGATTAAAAGTATGATACTGAGGAGTATTGTTTGTATATATCCAGTTTGCTTGAGTATAATTATCATCATCTTCATAATCTTCTACTAAATATTCAATTACATTAATACTTATATTATAATTAGATCCATAGTTATAATAATCAGAAATTTTTACATAAAATGTACCATTAAAAAGATTATTGGTCCAGGTCAATAATGAAGCAAATCCATCACCATCATCATCGTCTGAAGTTATTAAACTTTCTGTCTGATTGTATAAATATATATAAGTATCCGCACTATCATCAACAAAAGTTTCAATTGTATAAGTTGCATTGAATGTTGCATTAAACTTAACAATATCATGTTCTCCTGTTGGAACAAAATTATGTTCCTGCAAAATACCATCGGTTGTTATCCAGCTAGCCTGCTCAAATGTATCATCTAGTTCATAAGCATCTACTTCAAGATAAGTCATATTGATAATAAATTCATCCCAATGGGTCTGCATTGAAAATAAAGTCTGGTTATAGACATCAAGATATCCTGATTCAGGATAATAAATTGATAATCCATGTGAGCCAGATGCATCCGAGCCATGACTTTCAGCAAACACAGTATTATTTATTTCAGTCATAACTGTTAACGCTTTGTTTTGAATATTAGTTTCTGCCACGCCTAAATAAATTTGCTCTGTAAAATTATACAGATCGATATATGACGGAGTATAATATTCTTGCGAATTGGATCTTGCTGTTTTTATATCATTTTCAAAAAGAGTTATATTATTCAATAAAGCTAATGCAAACTCATCTATTGCAATTATTAAGTCGCTAAACCTAGATGCATTTACAGCAGATTGCGTTTCACCCCCAGAATAACCATAAAAATCCATATAATTTGTTACAATATCAGACGCAAAATCATAACTATTTGAATCAGGATTATTGATAATATAATCAATTGTTGCATTATAATCCCATCCATCTCCTGGCTCAGTCTCTTCTGAAGCGATAAAAACAGATGAATAATTATACCATTCATATCCAACTTCAACCATCTGCATCAAGCAGGCATCCATACCGATTGCATCAATAATGACACTATGATTATTATAAATGTCTTCCAGAACGTTTCTTATTTCTAAAATAGATAAAGAACCACCATCAGTAGTATCCCAAATAATATCTTGTACATAATTACCTTCTTCTTCTTTTTCAAGGCTTTCAATTTCCCAACCGCCGCCATGATTCCATAAGATAAGTTGATAATTTTGTGCAGGATAATTGTCTATTGTCCAATTGATAAAATCATAAAGAGTACTTGATTCAGACATATTCAATTCTCCTAATTCCTGAAGTAGAGTTGAGTTGATAATTGCAATATCTGAATCATTATTGATAAGATAACGCCTTGTGCTTGTCCAGTCATCATTTGAAGTATCATATCCTGGAATTCTATCAAACTGAACAACAATATTAACCTCATTACTAGACCCTCCACCCAATTCCATCTCATTTACATCATCTATTCCTGCTTCCTCAAGATTATTATCAGCATCAAGATAAACCATTATTGTCCAATTCTTTAAAGCGGCGTTTGACTCATTGATACTAAACGTCCAGTTAGCTACTTCAGCCCAAGCATAATTTGAAATATTATTAGCATCAACGCAATATACATTCCATATATAATCTCCGTTTGAAGGATTGATACCAAGACTCCAAGTTCCTTGATGTACATTATTTGTCAAAGCATCCCAGTATCCTGAAGTATTGCTATATAATGTACAATTAGATTCTATATTGACGCTGTAATTCAATGAAGTTGAACTTGTATTTATAGTCAAACCATTAGTTGGATATAATAATGTAACATTTATCTCCTCATGCGAAGCTGTCGCATTGACGATAAATGTCCAATTAGTTGCCTCAGCCCAAGCATAATTTGAAATATTATTAGCATCAACGCAATATACATTCCACATATAATCTCCGTTTGAAGGGTCAATGCTACATGATTCGCCAGTTGTTGCATTTGTATTACAATCAGCACCCCAATTGCCACTAGATATGTTATGATATACACTACAATTACTCAATATATTCACGCTATAATTTAAGGACATTGAACTTGTATTTATAGTCAAACCATCTGTTGGATATATCAAAGTTATATTTACCGGAGCTTGTTCATAAATCTCAATCTGTACATAATCAGATCCTATTACATTATTATCAAAAATATCTGTTGCATTGACAGTAATTTCATTAGTCGTAATGCCTGCCTGCACTGTTGTAAAATTTATCAAAAATGATAATGAATCATTCACTGTCAAAAGTCCTGCATTGCACTGCGTAACATTAATCAAAACCCATCCTACAGTATTATTATAATCAATCAATCCACAATTGATTCCAGTAAATACAATATGTGATACATTAAATTCATCAATTGCAATTATATTAGTAAGATTATTATCACCATAATTTGTGATGTTTATCCTAAATTGCAATGTCTCATTCACATAAGAAATATCATTCAATGCAAATTTATTTACGGAAATATTTCCTTCTTCCTCAGCTTCAGTTATATTTATTGTTATAAAGCCTATGTCGTCACTTGAATTCAATATAACAGAAGAATCATTCTCTAATGTTGCAATTATATTAACATATCTAAATCCTGATCCTCCACTCATTGTAAACATTGTTAAGTTTATAATTTTTGTCTCACCTGACATAAATTCAATTTCTTCCATTATTGGATATGTTCCATTTATACTATAATTTAATTGGTTGCCTGAATATTCTAAACTTAAATTGTACGTTCTATTTACATCATCATTATTCGTTATATTTACAAGCAGACTACCAATCTCATCTGCACTAAATTCAATGTATGCTTCATCCACAACAAATGTAAGATTATAATTATCTCCTGTAACATCACTTGTATATGTTGAGAATCCATAAGTAACAGGAATCTCCCAATAGGAATATGCATTAGGATCTGTTCCTCCACTACTCAACAAAATTGCTGAACTCGTCATCTGCTGACAATCTGTTCCTGAATCTGAACATTTATACAGTTCGTCTCCATCAACAGGGAATCTTGCAATTATTCTATCGCATCCAAGATTCTGAGCAATCTGCAACCAAGCTCCATTTGTCATTCCTAAAAGATATTGACCATCTGTAAAATTTATTTTCATAGCACTAGTCAAATCAAGACTAGATGCTTTGACTAAATCTGCATTCACTAAAGTAATCTCCCAATAATTTCCTGATTCATCAGGAATAGGTCCTGAGAATGTCAAGTTCACATCTTTTGTTGTATTGAAACTGGTTGTATTACCAAATGTCAAGTTTTGATTATTAATCTTAACAGTCATATTTTTGGTATAATTATTTGTACTGGGTGTAAAATTAAATAACATGCTAATATTTCTTGAAACTGATGATGTCGTAAAATTCAGACATGCACTTTGCCCTATATTATTCGCCTTATCAACATTCTTAATCTTATAATAATAAGTTCTATCTGATGTAAGGACAAATCCTAAATTATAATCGTCAAGGAATACATTATGCCATGGTTTGAATGGTTCTAAATTGACAAAGTTAGGAGGCACTGGTTCACTTACTGTCTGATTCAAGGTCATGCATGCGCTATTTGTTTCATAAAACAATAGACTAGAATTTGTCGGTTCATTTGTACTCCACATGATAAAAGAAGCATCATTAAAAACTTCAACATTACTCATCGTGACTTTTGGTGTAGTCTTATCGGCGCTGACATTATAATTTCCAGCACACCATGGCGCCCATATACAATCAGTATCATTGCAATCAGAATCTCCATCTAAATCTTCATCTCCTGGCATCATACAATCTTCAAACGGCATATATTTTCCTTCACCAACAAGCCCAAAAGCTGCTCCGCACTTTACAGGATCATCAAAACAATCGACTGGCTTAAATCCTACACTGCCTGATGTATAATATCCTTTATATCCATCATATGCATTCAGATTACTAAGATTATTCCAACTGCCATTGATAGTAAAAGTTTGTATATGAATTTCATTCTTAGGATTTCCTATATCTGCTTTTTGCACAAGAGTTACAATTGATCCTTGATCTCCGCACATAGTATCGTCAATTGTTGACAATCTCATTCCATTCAAAATCCAACTGCCACCTTTTATGCATTTCAATGAAGTCAATGTAGATGAACCATTTATATCAATCCGCAAGGCAAATTCATATCCTTTGTATAATACTGAATTCTCAATCACATTGCATCCTGTATTAATGTTATTGTCTACATCAAGCAAAGTCAAAACTTTAATAGGATTGCTTCCTCCTACATTGCAACCATTCTGAGTATAATTTATATCTGAATTATTTACAAAAACAGTTCCAATAAATATCGCTTTTGAACCTTCTTTAATACCTATTGTAGATATATCAGCATAATCAACAGATGAATCTTCTGTCTGATCCTGCCCTAGATATATTGGATCTGCATTATCCATTCCCTGAAACATGAATTGTTCTACTGCCTGTGAAGGATCAAGTCCAGCGAACTTTCCTGTCAATGTATCAATTGCTCCTCCACAAATATCGCTCGTATAGCAATTTTCATCCGCGCAGTCAACAGCTCCATCATTATCGTTATCATTTCCGTCAAAACATATTTCATAAGTTGAATTTTTATTACATAAGTAAATTATAGTATCCCAATACCATCCTTTATATTCGCATTCCTGTTGATTCTTACAGCCTTTCCAATCATTGTTACCATCAGCACTCTGATTTTGACATGAAGGAACTTTGAATGTATTGACCTCACAAAAACTCTCATTTGTAAATATATCATTGAACCAACCGCAACCACCATAGCCTGTATTTGCACCATTTGCCTCGCTATTTATGCATTGAGACTGTGAAAAGCATGAATAACAATCAAGATCACAATCTCCACCGAACTCAAAAGGATTAAACTGTTCTACGCAAATATCTCCTTGAGAAGTACCTGTCATCCATTCACACATACCTAATTGACTATTTTGACAATCTGTTGTATTCTGACATGCAAAACACGCACTATCGCAATCATTGAAATTTGCAAAATCAGGATCGCAAAGATTAAAATTGGCATTCCATTTACATATGAACTCATCGCTTTCATTTTGACAACTAGCTTGATTTCCATCAAACCTAAAACATTCCATAGGTTTGTCTCCAGGACCAGCTCCCATGAATGGATCAACATCACCGCCACGTAATTGATCGTAAGGACCAGCTTCTAGAGCTCCCGCATTACGATGGTCAAATGTATTAACTTCAAAATTCATACCAGTTATATTCAATATTGTATTTTTTCTTACTGCAACCTTTATTGTTGTTGGTTCTCTATCGCATATTCCATTTATTTTGCTGATATTTATATAGACCGGTATGTTTTTATTATAATCAAAACAGTACTTATCTTGATTGCTTTGAACGTCTGGATATAGATTAGGACAATATGTTTCATTATAAACCCACATCTCACCATAGCCGTCCAGGTTCAATATAAATTGATAATCTGAACCAGAATAGCAGTTTGTACAACCTGTACTTTTATTTGCATCGACATCAAACTCAACAAATATTCTTAAATTTTCTGTCCCCCCACAGAACTTTGAATTATTCATATTTGATGCAACAATCTGCCAATATACAAAATTATAATCCTGATCAACCCATACTGCTCCCATGTCATAAGTCATGCTTGAACTTGGACAATTTGTACCTGGCATAATCATTGGATTTGCCGTTTCTCCAACATGCCAACATCCTGGACCATTAGCAGCATAAGGTGACTTCATAAAATCAACAATGTCCCAATCAGGAAGCATAGCTCCTGCACATGTATTATCATCAGTATCAATAAGCCAATCACAATCATTATCTACATTATCATTACACTGTTCAGAAGCACCAGGATATATTGAATCATTATTGTCATTACAATCTTTTGGTCCGCAGTTATATGTTCCAGAAAAATTATATCCATCGCTATCGCTGTCTGTGCAATTTACTCCTGGCAGTTGCTCACTCACATTCACGCTAAAAGTCCAGTTAACATCTTCTGCCCACGCACTGTTTGAAATATTTGTTGCATCAACACAATAAACATTCCACATATAGTCTCCATTTGACAAAACATCAACACCGCATGATCCGACAGCTGTACGATTTGTTGTACAATAAGCACCCCAATTTCCTGATTTATTATTATATACTGTACAATTGCTTAAAATATTCACACTATAGTTTAATGACGTTGAATTCGTACCTATAGTAAAACCATTTGTTGGATAAAGCAAAGCGACATTAATAGGAACTTCTGATGAGCCACTTATTACAGGACCAACACCTGAGAAGTGTGGAACATTTATCCATATAAAATCAGTTACATTATCTAAAAAACAAGCACCAGAATTCATATCCGAATTATTTGAAAAACAAGGTATTGTAACTGAATTATTATTACCATCAAAATAATCTGAACCAAAATCTTCATAATCTTCAGGAAGAGAATCTCCATCATTCCAAACAGTACCATTAAATTCATCTTCATATAAAGTATCAAATTCAACATTAATTGTTTCAGCTCCTTGCAAATTTCCCAAAAGAGGCATTGAAACAATTATTTTTTCATAAATTTGTGGGCCATCACTTCCAAATCTCCATAAGTCATCACCTTCAACATCTTCTGGTTCTGCATCAAATAAACCATTAGTTGGACCGCCAGCTAACAGATCAGTATTTACATATATTATTGTAACATTGGTATTGTAATCACCCATTACAAAACTAAGATCTTGTCCTCTAAGCAACACTTTATACATCTCATTTTGTAAATTTTGATTACTCATGTTTAAATCTGTTTTTCCACCAAGTATAGAACAACCAGAATCGTAATTAGGAACATTACATGTTTCATTTGAAACAATTATATCAACAAACGGATCTGAAGATTGAGATTCATTAATAGTTTCAACAGTCCATAGAGAAAGGCTAAGATTCACATTCCCACTAACATTCACTTTTTTTTCTAAAGGAGAATAATCTGATTTTTTAGGATATACCTTAAATGTAACTTCTTCACCTAAAAGCAAAGGTAATTTAACAAAATTATTAACAAATTCATCCTGACCAACTCTCCAAGTATAATCATTTCCTATTAAACTACTTAAATCAAATTCTGCAACCATAAAATATTCAGTTTCAGAAATCATAGAACCATTAGGATATTTAACACCTACATCAACAGAAGTTATATCAAAACATCTATCCCCATCATTAGCTTGTTTACAATATGTAGCATTACCAGCAGCAGCATATAAATCCATATTAATTGAATATTGAGTTTGACCAGGACCTATTGTTAAATTTTTGAATCCTATAAAACGATCAGAACCATTAACTGCATCACAAATAAAAAGAATATCGACAAAAGTACCCGAATGAGGAATAGATAAATCATATACACCTGTTATAAGATTTGAAGAATCATTTATAGAACTATCATATCTTCCTCCTCCTTCTTCAGCCGTTTTCCAATTCAACATGACAGGTTCACCCATCATATTTCCTGGCATCAAAATAGCACCTGAGCATTCTAATTCATCTAAACTATTTTTATTAACATTTATTGTAATATTTGTATAAACACTATCAAGTTCATACATAAATTGATTAATACCTTCTGAAAAACCTGATGATAGCCATTCTTTGTTTAATTGAACATAAGGACCATTAGCTTGCATTGTTACAGAATAATCTCTTTCTTTTGGAACATAAACCATGTAACTTTCAGCACCCTCTCCTGCCCATCGTACTTCAACTAATTTCTTACTATCGCCATCATTGAGCATATAAGTAAAGTTGTTATTATCATCGCCAACTACTGTTTTATCTATACTAAGATTAATAGTGGTAGCTTCTTTAAGATAAAATTCAAAATCAGATATTTCCATGATTTTTTGACCCATAATCCCAAAGACAGGTTCATTAACATAATCTGCAACCAAAGGATTAGATCCATTAAATTTGATTAATTTTATATCAAATAGATTATCATTAAATTGA
>CAYZMD010000038.1:0-12361 GCA_964479425.1 uncultured Methanosarcinales archaeon
ATTCACTTGAACCCATACCTAATTCTTCTGCATATTCAATTTGTTTATTACCAGACAAATGTGCTTTCTCTTCAAATGGATCTTTACAGCCACATGCTTTATTTACTAAATCTAAACTAGCTTGTTCTACTGCAACAATATCTGTTGATGCAACAATTCCAATATTTTTAACAAAAGGTTCTCCTGCGTTTGCCATACAATCACAATCAGCAGATATATTAGCTAAAACATTAATATACATCATTTTCTTATTTTGTATTATACCATAAGCATACTCAACAAACCTTTCTTGAATTGTTTCTGCATTAGTTGATTCCCACGGAACACTGTATAAATGAACAGGACAAACTCCAATACAGCTTCCACAACCTATGCATTTATCAGTATGAATTTTAACAGGATTTAAAGTAATAGCATCTCCCGGACAATACTCAACACACTTCCCGCAATTAATACATTTACTTGCATCATATGTTGGAATAGCACTTGCATGCATCTGCATTTTTCCATGCACACTACCAAGCCCCATGCCAATGTTTTTTAATGCACCACCAAAGCCACCAATCATATGCCCTTTAAAATGAGAATAGCAAAGTATGGAATCGTATTTATCAATATTTTTCCCGGTAAAAATGTTCTTAAAATGTTTTTTATTAATTTCAATTTCTTTATCACCATCAGAATCAATAATATCTATTGGAGAAAAATCAAAACCATGTTCTTTTGCTAATTTAATATGCGAATCAGTATAACGTCTTTTACTAACATAAAGAACATTTGCTTCTATTAAAGTTGCATTATTATCAACAGCAATATCTTTAATTAATTCAGGATTAATGAAATTCTTATTTCCTTCCTCACCAAAATGTAATTTAATTGCAAATTTTCCTTGAATCTCTTTTATCTTTTCAAAAACTTTTTTAACGCCATTAGCACTTATGTCTTTAGTAAAATATACCTTCATACAATAACACCCAACTTCTTAATTTTTCGAAGTAAAGTTTCATACCTAATTTTAATTGCTTTTGCAGTTTTTGATAAATTATTGTCATTTTCTTTAATAGCTACCTGCAAATATTTTTTCTCAAACATTTCCTCGGCAATCTTAAGAGGCAATTCTTGCCCTTTTAATTCTCTTGCTATATCTTCACTTAATTTTTCAACATTATCATATACTGTTTGTAATCTTTTGGGATGTATAACAGTTTTATAACTTTCAAGTACTTTTCTAAGAACTGTATCTACCATCTCTTGTTTATAAAAAATTGGTCTAAGCATTTCCTTTCTAAGTTTCTCAACATCTATACCTAAATCTTTAATCATCCTATGAATACTTCTTCTATTTATTCTAAGAATATCTGCAACTTTACTAATATTGCAATAATTAGTTTGAATTATTTTTGTTAAAAAATCTTTCTTAAAAACTTTTTTTGCAATCTTAAAAGGTAATTCTGTATTAACATTAATATTAACCATAGGGCTTTGCCCAATTTTATCTGTAATATCTTCATTTATTTCAGAAATTTGAACACCAAGATACTTTTGCATTGCTTCATGAATTATTGGATTTACCTTTTCTTTCATGACTTTTTCAAGATTTTCTCTTTTTGCCATTGTTATGACAAATATGTCTCAGTGTTTATATATTGTTTGTTTCCACTTAACTACTTCATAATACTTACAAAAGTTTAATATATTGAAATTTAAATAAACAAACTATGGACTTTAAAATCAAAGAAAGACCAAATCCGAACCTAGGAAACTATAATCCTAATGATATGACTATTGTTAGAAACTTTGCTAGAGAATTACATAAAGAATATGGGGGATTTATCAAAGGAGTCGTAATATTTGGCAGTGCTGCAAAAGGTATGCGAAGTAAAAAAGGCGATATTGATGTTTTAGTTATTGTCGATGATATCAGCATACAAATGACTTCTGAAGTAGTTGAAGCATATAGAATCATTACAGAAAATGCTGTAAATAAAATATCTACTAAATTACATGTTATCAGTTTAAAATTCACAACATTTTGGGATTATGTTAGAAATGGCGATCCTGTTATTATCAATATTTTAAGAGATGGTGTTCCTATTATGGATCAAAACTTTTTTGCACCTATCCAATATCTACTAAAACAAGGCAGAATAAGACCAACAATGGAAGCAATTCAAAGTTATTTTGAAAGAAGCCCCAAAACTTTATATAATTCAAAATGGCACATTATGCAAGCAACGCTCGACTTATATTGGGCTGTTACTGATTCAGCACACGCAGCATTAATGATTAAAGAAATTATACCACCAGCTCCTGCTCATATTGCAGATTTAATGCAAACAGAATTAGTTGATAAAAATATATTAGAACAAAAACATGTTGCTACTGTAAGAAAATTTTATAATTTAATGAAAATGATTACACATAGAGAAATAAAAGAGATAACTGGTCCAGATTATGACGAATATTATAAAGAAGCTGAAAACTTTGTCAATGTTATGGAAAAAATAGTAAAACATTCTAATTAAAATGACTTCTACAATTAAAGAGATACAAATAAGAAATAAAAGAGTTGAAGCAGATAAAGCATGGGAAACTAGCTTTTTAAGAAGATTATCAATTGCCATAATGACCTATTTTATTGCAGCACTATTTTTATGGTCAATTAAAGTTCCTAATTTTTGGCTTAATGCATTAGTTCCTGCAGGCGGATTTTTACTTTCTACATTATCATTACCTTTTCTTAAAAAATGGTGGATAGATAATATACTAAACCATAATTAGTTTTTTAAACTAATTTTGGTTTATATATACCAACCGGAATGAAATTGTTTGTAATTCTATTTCCGGTTCAGTATATTTATAAAAACTAAATAATTCCATACATTTATGTCATTTGAAAATTCAAAAAAGATTTGTTTAGAAAAGCAAGATAAAAGTAAAATTGGCGGAATAGATAAAGAGATACTAAATCTTGTCAATATAATTAATTCTAAAGAGAACTACTATACAACATCTAGTTGTGCAGGCAGAATAACATTATTAATGCATAAAGAACAATATAGAAAAAATGAATGTGAATGGCTTTTACAAAGCCACGATATAATTACTTTTGAACAAGCAAAAGAAGCTTTAAATAAAATAAAACCAGAACATGATGTATGGTTAAAAATGGAAAGTGCAATAATGCACATTGCTTGCAAAACCATAGATGATGCTTCTAACTTACTAAATTTATTCAAACCTCATGGATTTAAAAGAAGTGGAATAAATTCAATAGGAAACAAAATAATTCTGGAAATAATGACCACAGATAGAATTGACACAATAGTTGCAAAGAATGGAGACATTATTATTGACGATAATTATCTTAAAATCGTAATAGAAGAATCAAATAAAAAACTTAAAAATCAAAGAAATAAAATAAAAAAAATGGAAGAAGAGCTTAAAAAATGAAAGAAGAACTAATGGAAAAGTTAATAAGAATTGCTATAGAAGAAGCGCAATCAGCAATACAAGAGGGAAACTCCCCTTTCGGAGCTCTATTAATAAATAAAAATGGGGATATAATAACACAAGCACATAATACTACAACTACAGATTGTGATCCAACTGCACATGCAGAAATTAATATTTTAAGAAATGCTGCTAAAAAATTAAAGACTAAAAATCTAAGCGAATATACACTAGTATCTAATGCAGAATCATGTCCAATGTGCATGTCAGCAGCAATAAAAGCAAAAATTACAAGTTTCATTTTTGGAGCAAAGAGTGAAAATCATATGAATCCTAATATTAATGTATTTGAAATTGCAAGAAAATGCAATAATCAAATTAATATAACAACAGGAATTCTAATGAAAGAATGTACAGAACAAATTAAAAACGTAAGATTAAAAGAAATATAGAATAAAAAATATAAATAAAAAAAATGGAATTAATCTTAGATTAATCCTAAGAAGATTAACAAATAAACTAATCCTCCGATTGCAACCACATTTAACAATACTAAAAAGCTAATATAAACTCCGCTTGAAGTAAATGAACTTTCTGTTGTTGTATCTGCTGCTGCTGTAACAATTGAACCACTAGTTCCAGGAGTTAAGTCTGAGCCCATATTAGTTTGAACAATAATATCGCTTGAATCTGTTCCTGTTGTTGTAATAGGTGTTGTAGCTGTGTTTGTAGCACAATCCTTAACTTCTAATGTAAATTGTTTTTCATCGTCTAATACGTTTGTATTATAATAAGCTTTCACTGTTATAGGATAATTTCCAGCTTTAAAATCATCGCCAACGCTAATTGTAAAAGATTTTTTATACTGTGAGTCTTCATCGTCTCCTTCTTCTAAATCGATATTTATTTTAGTAAAATCAATACCTAATTCAGGAGCACTAACAATAAGCTTAACTTCGTCTTCTTCGTCTTCACCAATGTTTGTAAGTTCAATATCTAAAGTTGTACTTCTAATACATTGTAATACTGAAGTTCTTAATTCAGCTTCTGAGATTATAATCTCGTGAGATTTTTTCTCGACTTCTAAGTAGATAGTCCACTTTTTATAGTGATCTCCGCCTTCTTCGTCTTCTCCACTTACTTCAATGTCTACTGTATACTTTCCTTCATCAAGCATAGTAGGGATTGTAAAATCTACATCAAAATCTTCTTCATCGTTTTCATCAATGTCTTCAGAATCTGATGTTTCATCCATATTTTCATTATCATCGATATCATAGATTGTAATTTCTACTTCTACATCTTCAATTTTCATGTCATCAGTAAATAAATTTGAAACTTCAATTGAGAATTCAACTTTATCTCCTGGTTTAACTTCATCTACTGTTTCACCATTATTAACACTAGATGTTTTATCTCCGTCAGTCCATACATTTAAATCTTTAATATCTAACATACTTTTAGTTTCTAGATATAAATAACTAATAGTTGCATTCTGTTCATCGCTTTCTATTTTTACATATCCAATATCAGTTTTCTTTGCGGTTTGATCATCAGGAATTGTTACTTTAACATGGATTGTCTGATTGCTATTAGCAGCAATATTAAAATTACCTGTAGTTGCTGTAAAAGTTGTTCCGTCTTTTGAAAATAATAAAGCATACTTTGAATCAGCACTACCAGAAACATCTACATTATTTAATGTATAATCACCAGTATTTTCAATATCAAAATGAGTTGTGGTTGTTATATTTCTTTCTTGTGTACTACTTCCTAAATTTACCGCAGTTGGTAAATTCATTGCAGCAACGTCAGGTGCTTTAACTGAAACATTTACTTTTCCAGTTGTTGTAGTTCCATTATATGAGACTGTAACATTACTTGTATAAGTACCAGCTGTAAAGTTATCATTACCAATTGATGCTGTCATTGTAATAGCATGAGTAGCACCTTCTAAAATGCTAATTCCGGTTATTGGATCAACATTTACTAATGTAACATCATTTCCTACACCAACAAATTGTGTAAATGTAACCGCTACATCAGTTAAAGGCATATTACCTTGTTCTGTTAATACTAACTCAAAATTAACTGAGTTTCCTGTTGTAAAGCTTGTTAACTCCGGTAAAACTGGAGTAGTTGTAAAACCAATTTTAGGGTCTTGTGCTTCAACTGTTACTGTAATCTCATCTGAATTTTGTGATTCAGCATCTTTTACTGTTAAATTACATGTAGTACTACCAGCAGCAATGCCAGTAATAGTTAACATATGTGTATTAGGAGCAATTGTACAATCTGCTTTTGCTGTATCAGCTGAACTTGCTAAATATTCTAATGTATCATTATCTGCGTCTGATGCATAACCAGTTAGGTTTAAGGTGGATGAAAAACCTGCAGTTACTGTCTTATCAGGTACGCTTGAAATTGATGGTACTCTGTTTGTATTAGTTACGTTTAATGTTAATATAACTAAATCTGAAGAGTTTGTATCGCTCACGTTTAGTAAAATATCATAAATGCCAGCACTATTAAAATTTGGATAAAACCATAATTGCGCAAATGTATTATTGTACATAACTAACGAATCTACAGTTACATTATATGAATCATCTGATGGAAAACCTGTAAAATTTGAATTAAAAGTTACATTTCCATTATCTGGAGCATATGTTACATTAAAATAAGATGTCTCACCTTCTGCGACTGTAAAATCAAGAACAGTGGGAGATATTATTGGATTTGCGCTAACTAATGCTAATGCAATAAGAAATGCAAACATTGTAATTATTAAATTTTTTTTCATGTATGACCACCTTTGGTTATTATTATTATAATTTTTTTATTTTGTCACTGGGAAGTGAGGAAACCTTATAAATGTATCTGTTTTGATATGTCAATCATAATTACCCCGTTCTTTCTTCTGAGTAGTGTCAGATTTATTTAAATGTTTCCTTATAATTTATATATAATAATAATATATAAAGAAATTATGATTTATGAACCATTAGAAGATAGTTTCCTAATAAAAGAAGAGATTAAAAGATATGCTAAAAATAATACTGTTCTAGATATGGGTACAGGATCAGGAATTCAAGCATTAGAAGCCGTAAAATATGCCAAATCAGTGGTTGCAGCAGATATAAATAATGAGGCAGTAAAAGCTCTAAAAAAGATAATTAAAGATAAAAACCTAAAGAAAATCAAAGTAATTAAATCTGATTTATTTAATAATATAAAGAATAAATTTAATCTAATAATATTCAACCCACCATACTTACCTTTAGATGAAAGTGAACCAGAAGATAGCAGATTAGCAACTACTGGTGGCAAAAAAGGTTATGAACTAATTGAAAGGTTTTTAAACGATATAAACGAGTATTTAGAGCCAAATGGAAGGCTATTATTACTCTTTTCTTCATTAACAAATAAGTCTAAGGTTGAAGAGTTTATTACTAATAATGAGCTTGAATTCAAGCAAATCGCTGAGCAGAAGCTATTCTTTGAAGTTTTATATGTTTATGAAGTTAGAAAAACTAAATTTAATGAGATTATACATAAAAAATGCGTTAATAAACTAAAAAAATTCACTCATGGACATAGAGGTAATATTTACATTGGAAACCTAAAAAGCACAAAAATAGCAATAAAAAAGCAAAGAGAAGATATTGATGCTTTTAATACAGTAAATAGAGAAATCAAATTTCTAAAATTACTTAATAAAAAGAATATAGGACCTAAATTCATTTTTGGTGGGAATAATTACTTTTGCTATAAATTCATTGAAGGACAATTTATTGAAGAATTCATTGAAAAAAATAAGAAAACAAATATTAAAAAAGTATTATTAGATATATTCAAACAATGCTTTATTATGGACAAATTAGGTATTAATAAAGAAGAAATGCATAATCCCTATAAACATATTATTATAGACAAAAAAAATAAAGCTTGGTTTATTGACTTTGAACGTTCAAATTATACAGAAAGACCAAAAAATATAACACAATTTATTCAATATATCTGCCATCTTAAAAAGGACCTAGAAGATAAAAAATTCAAAATTAATGTAGATATACTAAGAAAATTAGCAAAATCTTATAAGAATAACATTAATCAAGCTAATTATAACAGAATAATTAAGGAGATTTAAATGGCGTTTTGGAATATTGTTAATGATGTAATAAAAAATGCAGATATATTGATTGAAGTACTTGATGCTAGATTTCCAGATTTATCTAGAAATGAAGAGATAGAACAAAAAATTATAAGATCAGAAAAGAAACTTTTGATTGTTGTTAATAAATGTGATTTGGTTAATAAAGAAAAAGCAGAAGAAATTAAAAAGAAACTACGTAAAGTTGCGCCAACCGTATTTATTTCTTCAACAAAGCATCTAGGAACAACTTTCCTGCGAGAAAATATTATGAAATTAAGCAAAGGTCATCAGATAAGAGTAGGTGTTTTAGGATATCCTAATACAGGAAAAAGTTCACTAATTAATGCACTAAGAGGAAGACAAGCTGCAAAGACAAGTTCAATGTCAGGATATACAAAATTCAAACAAGCAGTTAGAGTAAGCAAAAAAATTCTGATGTTAGATACTCCAGGAGTTTATAGTTCAGATAAAAAAGATAAGGCCAATTTATTTCTATTTAGCGCTGTAGATCATACAAAACTTAAGCATCCTGAATCTGTTGCTTTTACACTTCTTGATAACTTCAAAGAAAGAATATGTAAACACTATGAGATTGAAGATGATAAAGATCAAGAAGTTATTCTAGAAAATCTTGCAAAAAGAATTAACAAATTCAAAAAAGGCGGTATTCCCGATACATTTTCTGCAGCAAAAGAATTACTTAAAGACTGGCAAATGAATAAAATAAAATGAATGAATTTGATAAAAAATGGGTTCTTGATAATGATTCTTTAAATTTAATTAAATTAATAATAAAAATAAAACAACCAAAAAATATTCTCGATATAGGCACATTTAAGGGACATTCTACTTTAGAAATATCTAAAGAAACAAATGCACAAATAGTTTCAATTGAAAAAGATGATGTTTTTTTTAAGGAAGCAGAAACAAGATTAAAAGACATAAAAAATATAAAATTAATAAAAGGTGATGCTTGTCTAATAATTCCAAACCTTAAAACAAAATTTGACTTAATTCTAATAGATGGCATGCATAGAGAATACATTGAATATTTAAAATTACTCGAGGAGAATGCTTTGCTTGAGAAAGATGCAATCATTATTGCAGACAATGTAATTAGCCACAAAGAAAAAGTGCAAAATTACTTAGAATATGTTAAAATAAATTATAATTCCAAAACAATAAATATAGGTAAAGGTTTAGAAATTAGTATAAGATGAAACCAAAGGAATGGGATAAAATTGCAAAAAATTATTTTGAAGAATTATCTAGTCCATTTTCTAAAGGAATGAATTCTAAATTAGCAAAAGCAATAGGTAAAGGAAGTAGCGTAATTGACCTTGGAACAGGAATAGGAAATCTATTAAATTTCTTATCACAAAATTTTAAGCAAGTACTTGCCGTCGATTTTTCAGAAGAAATGCTAAAAATAGCTAAAAAAAACAATAAAGCAAAAAATATTATTTTCAAAAAAGAAGATATAACTAACGTAAAAGTAAACAAGGAATTTGACGTAACAGTTGCAATAAATAGTATACTTATGCCTTCAATTATTAAATCAGAAAAAGCAATGAAAGAAGCATATAGACTCACAAAAAAAGGTGGAAAGTTTGTCGGTGTTTTTCCTAGCCTTAATTCTGACATATATAGAGCATCGTTAACGTTTGATAGAGAATATGAAGAGACTAAAGACGAAGAGCAAGCAATAAAGAATACAAAAATAATAATGGCACATAAAAATTATGATTTTTTATCCGGATTTTATGATAATGATGGTAAACAAAAACATTGGTTTAAAGTCGATTTATTGTATAGATTAAAAAAAGTAGGATTCAAAAATATTAAGATTGAAAAATTACATTATGCGTGGGAAGATTCGCCAGAAAGTTTTGAAGGCGAAGAAGAATTATGGGATTGGATGGTTGTGGCTGAGAAATGAAAGAGATATATGAAAAGATATGGAAACTAGCTTTGCCTTATTATGAAAAAGGCAGACCCATGGATATTGACCACATAGAATGGATGATGAAAGATGCAATGTTAGTATGTAAAAAGGAAGCTCTTGATGACTCACTTTTATTACCATTAGTTATTCTTCATGATGTTGGATATGCTAATTGTAAAAAAGACAATCCATATAAACTAGATATGAGAAAAAAGCACATGATGGAGGGTGCAAAAATAGCAGAAAAAATTCTTATAGAGGTAAACTATCCTAAAGAAAAGAGTGTAAAAATAGCGCATTACATTTCTATTCACGATAATTGGGCATTTGGTGATTATAAAATATATGAAAAAGAAAAATTGTTAGGTGTTTTTAGAGACTTAGATTTCATATGGGTGGTAACACAAAAAGGTTTTCCTGCTATGCAAAAAGTTCTCTCAAAAAATAAAAAAGAAATGCTCAAATACTCTATTGAACAAGGAGCCAGAACTTACCATACAAAAACAGCAAAAAAACTTTTTGAAAAATATTTACAAGATAGAAAAAATGAAATTCAGTAATAAAGTCCTTAATTTATGTAAACAAATACCAAAAGGCAAAGTTACAACATACAAAGAAATTGCCATTGCGCTTAATTCTAAAGCATACCAAGGAGTGGGTAATGCATTAAGAAATAATCCATATCCAATAAAAATACCCTGTCATAGAGTTGTAAATAGTGATGGTAAGATAGGAGGGTATAGTGGAAAGAAAGATAATCCTAAAAAGAAAACATTATTGAAAAAAGAAGGAATAATAATTGTTGAAGATAAAATTGATTTAAAAGAATTCTTATATAATTTTTAAAAAAAATAAAAAAAAAGAAATAAAAAAAGGTTGTTAAACCTTATTCTGCAACTACTACTTTTGTAACAGTTATGTCGTTAACGCTTGCACCACTAACATCTACTTCCATACCCTCTAGAGCATGATCAGCATAGTTAGCAATAACAGTTGTAGCTTTCTTAGTATCATCCGCACTAAATCCTGCTACTAGCATTGCAACATAATCGCCATTTTCATAAAGCTTAATTTTAGCCTTACCGTCAACTAGACCCATACCACACTTATCAGTGCCGTATTGAGGTTTACCATCAACGAATGGGAAGCCAGTTATTACACCAGCAGCCGCATTGATACATGGACCACCAATTAAGATCAAGTTCTGATCTTTTTCTTTACCAGCAACTTGACTAGCTAACTTAGCAGCTCCAACTTGAATCTTTTGATTCGCGGTCTCAACTGTTTCGCTTGCAGCATCGTCTACACTACCACCAATTTTTGTAGCTGTAACTTTGCCTGAAGTTACAAAAGCTTGAGCAATTCTTTGGTCTGCTGGCCACTTGATTTCCAACTCATTAGGTGAAGATGATATTACTTCATACTTAATATCAGCACCATATGGAGTCATAGCCATTTTAATATCTGAATCGTCTGGGTCATTATGCAAAGTTACTGTTGCTCCTGCTGCATAAGTTGCACCTGTTTTTATTGTTGGTGTATTCATACGAATCAAATCTGCATCCCCGGCGTCATCAAATGTCAAAGAGAACCAAGTTTGTTTACTGTTATCTTCAAGCATGTTGTCGTCATCAACTTCAGTCACATTAATCTGAATCTTCTTGTCATAAGATGTATTTGTGTTTGTTGAGTTTGTATTAAGAAGTTCTCCGTTTGCATCTGAAAAAGTTATCATTGCATCGCCTTCTGTAATCAATGTTGCTGCAACACCACCAGTAATGGATATATTGAAGTCATCATTGTCTGCATTTGCAAGAGATGTATTAGCAATTGCAAAAGTTGTTCCACCCAAACCTAAAGTGCCAGTGTTTGTACTGAAACTAAAAGATCTTTTAACATCATCAGTACCAGCTGCTAAATTATCAAACTTCAATTGTGCAGTAGAATCTCCTTCTTCACTTGTACCTTTGTACTGTAGTACATATGACTTTTCGCCTTGGCCAACAGCAGTTGTCAATAAGAAATACTGATCTTTGACAATGTTTGCGTTACTCAAAGTTAGCTGATTGCTACTATCTCCCAAACGTACGTTGCTATCATCAAGACTGTATACTAAAGGTATAGTTACCTTACCACTGTCCAATTCAACTTCTAATTCAATACTATCGTCGCTAGCAGATTTAAAGTTAATATCTTCCATCTGTTCTTCGCCAAAACCTCTAAAGTCCAAATCCCAATTTATTAAGCCTTCAGGTTCTTCCATTTTTTCTGAAAGTTTCTGACCAGGAGCAAGCCAAAAGTCGTCATCTGCAGTATATGCAAATTGAATAACTTCCAACTTAAATTCTGATGAAGTGTTTGTACCCTTAATACTTACAGATACCTCATCCATAGTTTCTTCTCCAAGTTTCATTGTACCACCAGTAACTGAAACTGCACCTGTAACAGTAGTATCTTTCAATACTAATTTGTCAGCTCCTAAATAGAAGTCACAAAGATCACCAGTTACATCTCCAGCTTCATTGTTTAACAAAGTTTTAATTCCAATGTCAACATCATCAGCTAAAGTATATGTATCGCCTTCAGCCAATTTATCAGTTACTTCGCCATTAATTTTCATCTGAGTATAGATAGTTCCACTATCAGTAATGATAATGCTTTCAACTTCATAATCTTTACCATCTAGAGTGTATGTTTTTGTATCACCCTCTGAAATAGTGTCCATTACAGCTCCACCCATTAATGTTAACTCAACTTCTGTGCCTGAAAAAGTTGCTTTTGTTATGGTAAATTCTTTACCAAGTATT
>CAYZMD010000039.1:0-12145 GCA_964479425.1 uncultured Methanosarcinales archaeon
CTTCTTTGGCTGTCAGTAAAATAAATAGATATTGCACTCTCCATTGATGAATTCATACTAGAGAGCGCTTTTCTAATAAGGATTATTTTCTCTCTGTACGATATAACATTCACTCTTTTATCATATATTAGATCATTATATCGTCTAAGTATTTTTTCACAAAAAGAATTAAAAGTTTCAACCTTTACAAATTCAAGTCCTCCAACAAATAAAAGTCTTTTAAGCATTTCTTGTCGTGCTTTCTTTGTAAATGTTATTGCAAGTATTTTGTCTGGATTTATCGATTGATATCTTACTAAAAATTCAATACGTTTTGTAAGAACAGTAGTTTTTCCAGAACCTGCTCCTGCAATACAAAGAATTCTATTGTTTTTTTCAATGATTGCTTTTTTTTGATAATCGTTATAATCCTGTAGGAAATGATTTAGATGTTTGAACATAATTTTATCTTGGTCTGTTATCTCTGTATTCTTTTGAGTGAAATTAAAAGATATTTTCTTTTTATTTAGAGTTGGGTTTAATATTTCATCTTTCCCTTTTTTAGTTAACTCTAAAACTTTCCAAAATCTGTTTGCTTTTAATGAGACATATCCTATCATATTATTTAGAATAAGATTATTTACTAGTCCATCAACTTCAGATTTAGTGTATGCTAGACATCCAAAACTATTGTAATTGTATAATTTGTTTTTTTTAACTGATTCATTGTCATCATTACCAGTAATAAAATCAATAAGTAGCTTTTTACCAACATTAAAAGGAATCTCTTGGATTGCTCTTAAAACATCTATATAGTCTAACTCTTCAGTCATATGTATAAGTTTTAAAATACCCTTTAAATGTTTTTCTAGGTTTAAGATTTATGTCCAAAAAGTTTATATACATTCTACATGTTAATTCTCTTTATGGCTTGTGAAATATATCTGATAAAAAACGCTGACGCAGAAACAAATCGTGCTTATAGGAAGGGAGTTGGTGGACGTAGTAATTTTGCTGAAATAACAAAAAATGGCATTCTTCAAGCAAAAGCGCTTGGGAAAAGTTTGAAGGGTATTAAATTTAATAAAGTTTATAGTTCTCCAGCAATAAGAACGCAGCAAACTGCACGTTATTGTTTGGAAGAAATGGGAGTATCACCTCATATTATAGAATTAGATTCAGCTCTTTTAGAGCTTAGTCAAGGAGACTGGGAAGGGCAACCAAGGGATGAAATATATGGCAGAGAAGATTTTGTCAAAGGGTTGGAAAAGGATTGCTGGAATTTTGTTCCAGGCGACAAAATAAAAGGCGAAAGTCAAGCAATGGTTGCAAAACGTATGATGGATTGGGTTAAGCAAATAAAATTGACTAAAGGTAAAATCTTGGCATTTGCATCTGCCTATTCAATAAAGTATTTCCTTGCAGATTTGCTCGATTCAGATAAGAAGTTAGCGTATAAGATTCCTGTTAAGAGTGCAAGCGTTACAATTATTAAATATGAAAAAGGTAAATTTACATGTACGATTCAAAATGATCTTTCTCATTTAGAAAAAGCAGGATTATTGACAATTAAATAATTATTTTTATGGGAGAAATCCTATCATATAAGCAATAAGTATGAAAGTTAATACTACTACGAATATTAAATTAAAAATAAAAGTTATCCAAAAGAGAACAGGTCTTTCATCCTTATTGACATCTCCTACATATTTAGCATAAATTCTACCATACCTTATCCCTGTATAAAGTTGATAACTACCTACACAAATGCCTAATATAAATAAAATATTTAACCATATTTGTTCCATAGTGTATTAATAGTATTATTTCTTTAAAAGTTTTTTTATTATTATTCGAAAATTTTGTAGTTATTGTAAAAAATAAATAAATTCAGCCTAAAATAGTAATCATAACTTCTTCTTTTATCTTATTTCTATTACAACATTTCCAACTTTATGGCCTGTATCAACATATTCATGAGCTTTTGCAATTTGCTCTAAAGGATATGTTTTACTTATTACTGGTTTTATTTTTTTCTTTTCAACAAGATTTTTTAGGAAGATTAAGTCTTTAATGTTTTCTCCTGCAACTCCACCTATTACTTTCTTTTTGCTCGTTATGTTTGTCCAAATACCTCTAAGAATTGAAATTGGTGTTAAGTGAACTGATCTAAGGTATATTCCTTTTTTTGTTAGTGATTTTAAACTTCCTGAAAATGGGCTTTTTCCAACAGTATCAAAAATCACATCATAAGGTCCTGTTTTTGTAAAATCTTCTTTAGTATAATCAATTACATTATCAGCGCCTATGGATTTTACTAATTTTAAATTTTTAGTACTGCAAACTCCTGTAACTTTTGCACCAAAATATTTTGCAAGTTGTACGGCGTAAGTTCCTAGGCAGCCAGAAGCGCCATAGATTAGGATTTTTTGTCCTGTTTTGATATTTGCCTTTCTTAGAAAATGATGTGCTGTGTGTGCTCCAAAAAAGATTGCTGCAGCCTCTTCATAAGTTGCATTAATTGGCATTTTTGTAATGACTGAGTCTTGTGGCACGCATATATATTCAGCGTAAGTTCCGCCATTAGGATAAGAAGAACCAAAGACTTTATCGCCAATTTTAAATTTAGTAACATTTTTACCTATTGCTTCAATTTTTCCTGCAATATCAATACCTAAAATAGGGTTCCTTGGTTTTCTAAATCCTATCATTATCCACATAGGTATCCAAAAAAGTGGTGGAACATTGAATGCTCTCATTCTAGCGTCGCCTGAAGTTACTGTTGTTGCGTGCATTTTTATTAAGACTTCATTCTCTTTTGGTGTTGGTTTTTTTACTTCTTTTATTTGAAGTACTTCTGGCTTTCCGTATTTAGTACAAATTGCAGCTTTCATAACTACTCATATTATTTGTCTCATTAATAAAGTTTTCTTAAAGGAGTTTCTATTTGATATGAGGAAAAATTAATTTTGAGAATTTTTATTTCAGGCACGCTTGTAATGCATTTCTATTACGCCTGATTTGTAGGATTTAGAACTTTTTAATTTTAAATTTAGTTCTTTATTTGAATCATCAAATAGCCTTATACCTTTTCCAAGAATTATAGGCATAGTAAATATAATGTATTCGTCGATTAGATTCTTTTTAATGAATTGATTTACAATATTTGCTCCACCAACTAACCAAGTTTTTCCGTCAAGTTTTTTTAACAAAGTTTCTGCTCGACCCTTAAAATAAGTAACATTATCGTCTTTTCCTTTGCTTGCTCTTGAAAAAACAAAAGACTTTTTACCTTTGTATGGGAAATCGCCGAAGGTAAGTACTTGTTTATATGTTGTACTTCCCATTAATATGTTTTTAATTGGTCTATAGAATTTATAGTAGCCATAATCTTCTGTTGTAAATTGGTCTAACCAATCTACTGAACCATTTGATCGTGCAATAAATCCGTCAAGGCTTTTTGCGATGTAAAGAATTACTTTTTTCATACATGAAATATGTAATTGATGGTTTATATAATTTGTGGTGGAATAATTTATTCTAATTCTATATCAAAAGCATCCAACAATCCAATTACTTCTGGAATTGCAAATTTTGTTTTTCTTATAAAGTTTTTATTGGGATCTATACTGTAATTTTTAGCAGTTGTGAATGAGACATAACTTAAATTTGTATCCTGAAAACGGCTCCCCTTAAGATTTGAATCTTCAAATACAGAATATATTAGGTTTGTTCCAAAGAAATGGCACTCAAAGATCTGACAGCCATTAAACTTTGTTTTCTTTAAATCTAAATTGGAGAAATCACACATGGAGATTAAACAATTTTCAAAAGAAAAGCTCAATAGAAACTTTGCACATTTTGAAAAGTTGAGTCCTAAAATTTTACAATTTACAAATTTGCAACTTTGAATTTTGGTGTCTTCCAAATTAACGTTTGATATATTACAATCTTCAAATATACAATCGATAAAACTAGAGTTCTTAAAGGATCTTTCTGTGAAATCTTCATTTTTAAAAGTCTTCGATTCAAATTCCATGTTCTGATATTCCATAGAAATAGGTTTTTTTTGATTCTTTATAATTTTTGCCTATCTTAGTAATTGCGTTCGCAGTTTAGCAAAGTTTATAAATTTGTCAAGATAGTATTACTTGAATGACTAAATATGTTTTACATGGAGGAGAAACAAGCGTTCCTTCAGAAGATAATAATACTTTTTTTAATGAAATAGTAAAAGATTTAGAAGAGCCTATAAACTTTTTATGCGTTTATTTTGCTAGTAAAAAAGAAAAATGGCTTAAATTATTTGAGCAAGATAAAAAACATTTTTTAGATTTGCAAAAGCAATTTGAATTTATATTAGCTGAAGATGACATAGATAAATTTATCCAACAGATTAAATTTGCTAATGTTGTATATTTGAGAGGCGGGAAAGATGATTACTTGACTGAAGTTTTAGGCAAGATAGACAATCTTAGAGATTTGTTTAAAGATAAAGTTGTAGGGGCATCTTCTGCAGGAGCGAATGTTCTTTCTTTACAATATTATAGTAGTTCTAAAGGTTGTGTAAAAGAAGGTTTAGGTATATTGAAAATAAAGGTATTTTGTCATTATAATGAAGATAAAATAGAACAATTAAAAGAGCTAAAAGCTCATGATGAAAATATTAAAGTGTACATCTTACCTGAACAGAAACATATTGTTTTGCAAAACAAAAATTCCGAAGAGTAAATATTTCATTTGTTTTTAGTCTTTTCTAACAAAAGCAATACATCTATTATTATAATAAGAATAATGTTTTATGATTATCATTATATTGAATCAAAGAATTAAATAGTAATATAATTATCCCCCCTTTCATCTATGGACATTTATTGATTTAATCTATTTAATTTTTTTTTTGGTCAATATAATTGTCCGTAGGACTAAGGGGGCATTCAATCTAATGAGCGAGGCGATACGTTAAGAGCATGTTCCCTCGACACATTTAAAATAATAGTAACATTTAAATACATATTGATAGGTATCAATATATCAATATGAAAGAAGCACAAAAAATATTCAAGGCATTATCTGATCTAACTAGATTAAAAATTATACATTTATTGTTATCCGGAGAAAAATGTGTATGTGAAATTTTTCCTTACGTAAAAAGAACTCAATCAACCACTTCTATCCAATTAAAGAAGCTTGAAGATTTAGGTCTTATCAAATCCAGAAGGGATGGAAAAAGGATATTTTATAGTATCAAAGATACTACACTTTGTGATATATTAAAATCAGCAGGAGTAAAAGGAGATTACACTTGCAAAGATAAAAAATAGAGATAAATATTCTAATGGGGTAAAAATGAAAATCGAAATTTTAGGTTCAGGATGTCCAAGTTGTAAGAAGCTTGAAGAAAATGTTAAGACAAGTATTCAAGAGTCAAATTTGGACGTGGAGATTATAAAAATTACAGATATAACTAAATTTGTTGATTATGATATTATGCAAGCTCCAGCATTGATAATAGATGGGCAAGTGAAATGTTCAGGAAGAATTCCTGATGTTGAGGAGATTAAAAAATGGTTAAAGTGAAACTATGTATATTATTGATAATTGTTTTTTTAGTTGGGTGTAGTACCCCTAATATTGTATCAGAATCTCCTATTAGTGAAAATAATATAGTGGAAAAGATAGAAGTGTATCATTTTCACGGCGAAAATCAATGTTTCTCTTGCAGAACAATTAAAGAGTTTGCTGAAAAAACAGTCAATACTCATTATCAGGATTTGCTTGAATCTGGAAAGATGGAGTTTCGGTCTATTAATTTAGACAAATTTGAGAATAAAGATGTAACCGCAAAATATGGTGCAACAGGTTCTTCATTATGGATTGGAACCTATGTTAATGGTGAGTTTCATAAAAAGGAAAATACAAATGTATGGTACAAAGTTAATGACGAAGAGGCCTTTGTTTCTTCTTTGAAAACATTACTTGATAAAAGGTTGTCTGGAGATTTGAAATGAGTTTTATGGCATTTATGGAAATGATGGGTAGTAGTAATATTGCTATTGTCGCAGCATTTTTCATTGGTCTTATGACGGCTATTTCTCCATGTCCACTTGCAACAAACATAACTGCTATAGCATACGTCTCTAAAAGAATCAATAATAGTAAACATACTTTGTTAGTCGGTTTTCTTTATACATTAGGGAGGATGTTCTCATATACATTACTGGCTTCTTTGATAGTGTGGTTCGGAATAAGTTCACAAAGCATTTCACTTTTACTTCAGAAATATGGGAATCATATTCTTGGACCATTACTCCTTATTATAGGTGTCATTATGCTTGATATTATTAAATTAAATTTTTTAAAAGCAAGCAATAGATTGACTAAATTAAAACAAAAATTAGCAAACAAAGGATACATGGGTAGTTTTCTTTTAGGCTCTATTTTTGCCTTGGCATTTTGTCCATTCAGTGCTGTTTTGTTTTTTGGTATGCTTATACCAATCGCAATAAAATCCGGAGATGGACTTATTATTCCTGCAGTGTTTGCTTTTGCAACAGGACTTCCTGTAATCATATTCTCTTTAATACTTACTGTAAACCCGAAATAGGAGAAACATCAAGTGTGTGTTCTTTAATATCATCTGGTTTAGGCAATTTAATTCCACCACCATTACTGCCTTTTGGTTTGCCTGGAAAACGTGGTTTTTTCTTTTCTTCGTCGGAAGAATCATCTTTTAATTCATTTTTTTTAGAATCTTCATCTTTGGTGTTCTTTTTTAATTGTTTAGAACTTGGAGTATGAGCATTATCAAATGCTTTAAGATAATGTTCGATTTTTTCAAGACGTTCCTCTAATTTAAGATAACGTCTAATTAATTCACGTTTACTTAATTTTAGAAGTTCTTCTTTGTTTGACAAGAATAACAACCTCACAACCAAGATATTCTTTTGGACAATCTATTTTTGCACCAGTTCCAAATTTTGTAACTTTGTGCTCAAAATATCCTTTAATATTTTTAACTTTAATTTCATTCGAAATGGTAGTTTTTATTTTTCTCATTATTAACTTAATATATATAACATATATATTAAACTTTCGGTTTTAAACCTATCTTTAAACAAAAAAACAATTAAAAATCAAAAACCTGACTTTCTACGTACAAAATAGGCATTAATTTAAAAAAGATGGTTGTTTTCAGGACTTTAAATGGCAAATATGCCATTTTTATTAATGAGGTAAAAAAATGAATGGAAACGTAAAATTTTTTAATAATATGAAAGGATTCGGCTTTATTGCTGGAGAAGACGGAAAAGAGTATTTTGTACATCAATCTGATATTGGCGAAGGCGTTGAACTTAATGAGAATGATGCTGTAACCTTCGAAGTTGAACAAGGCGATAGAGGACCTAAAGCAGCTAAGGTAAAACTAAGTTCTGGACAAGAAGAAGCTCCAGCTGAAGAACCTGCATCAGAAGAAGCTCCTGCTGAAGAATCTGCAGAATAATAATAAAACCTAGTATAATAAATTAGGAATTATATTTTTTTTCTTTTTCTTTTAAATAAATGATATTATCAGACCGAATGTTAGCAAGGAGTTTTTGATTCGGGCATAACACTAATCGAAGCGATGTATTGAGTTAAAGAATGAATTATGCAGTAGATTCGTATTTAATATAGAGGGTTTTGATAAACCCTATATAGCGGACTTTGATATATAAATAAATCATTAAAAGACTAAAATATTAGAGGTTAATCAAAGTCCTATATAATATAAAATCCAAACTCTTCTTATTCTAAAAAGCTCTCAAAAATTATTGAATTTAACATTCACAATCTGTTATATGTTTTTTCTGCAAGAAAAAAGCCGAAGTCTCAGTTAAATTTAATTTTTCCGAAATGTTTAAATAAACATATTATATTATTTCTAATATGGTATATAGTGCATCTAATAAATTAATTCAATTTTGTAAAAAAACATTTAAAGAACCAGATGTTATAATGGATTTATATGATCAGACTTTTGCATGGGCATCAAATAAAGTAGTTGAAATTCTTGGGTTCACACATAAAGAATTATCTAATATGCGTGTTTTTGATTTACGTATTATGAAGGAGACAACTGAGGAAGAGTTAGCTAAAAGAATGCAAAAAGAAGAATTTATCGATGATATGTTATTCAAAACAAAAAAAGGAACTCAAGTTATGGCTACAGTAAAAGTTAAATATGTTGAATTTAATAAAAATCCATATCACCTTGTAAAAATTATCAAATATACTTCTAAGAAAAATTAAATTTAGTATAATATGTGGTCGTTATACATTTTTTCTGCAAGAAAAAAGCCGAAGGCTCAAATATTAAATTTGCCGTTATATTTATATAATCTAATTGGAAATTATATTTCATGAATGAGAAGTATTCTATCAAGGATGGTCGAACTGAACTTGTAATGTGGATATTGTATAAAGACAATAAAATTCTGATAGAAGATAGACTTTAAAGCGAGTAAGGAGAATCAAGATGTATTCCTTGTGGACATATTGATTTAAATCGTGATAAAGATGATTATGTTAAATCTGCATTTTTGCGAGAATCTCAAGAAGAGTTTGAATTAGGAAATTTTAAACCAGTAAAATATGAATTTTTAACAACTATTGATTTTGATGAATCAAATAAACAAGGTGAGATTGACAAACTAAAAATACATTATTTTGTGGTTACTGAATGGACTGGTGATATTCCTGATCATACTATAGAACATGGAAAAAAACATGCAGATTTAATTTGGTTTCCTATTTCTAAATACAAAGATATGCCTCAATTATGTGATAGGCAAGCATTAGAAAAACTATTAAGGCAAATTTAGTAATTATGTATAACATGTGAGCGTTTGTTAAATACATTTTTTTATACGTAGTGTGGGAGAAATTTATTTGAAACGTTTTCTCGTGGACATCTGGTTCTAACTTTAATGTACTAATTTATCTTTATGTTTTATGCTTTTGAATATTAATAGTCCTATTAGAAGGGGAATGGAAGCAAACAATACCGTTTTATTTGATCCTAAATTGTCTATTAAGTAACCAATAATTGGGAAGAATATTACTGCAGTGATACTGTATACAACGCTTTCAACAGATCCAAGTGTTGCTCTCATATTTTTTTTGTAGAAAAATTGTTTGAATGGACTCATTATAGGATGTATTAGTGAGTCATAACTGAAGTAAATAAAGAAAAATACTAAACTAAAAATTGGTCCTGCAAAGAAATACAAGCTTACTAATATTATTAGTTTTAGAGCAAACGCCGCCTCAAGATATTTTTTTTCTGAACTGAATTTTTTATTGATGTGTTTTGGAATTAAACTAAATAAAGCTCCAAGTAAAGATGCAAATGCAATAATTATTGCAATATTTTCTGCTTTAATACCTAATTCAATTAAGAATGGCTGGTAAACAATATCGGAAAAAAGTAATGTGGCTATTGTTCCAAATATCCCCATAATTACAAGTCTACTAATAACTGGATGTGATTTTGTATATCTTAGTGCTTTTATAGAAATTTTATGTGTTTCCTTGATATCTGCTTTAAAATTAATACTCCTTTTCCTAACTTTTTCTTTTACTTTAAACAATATTAAGAAAGCAATAAAATATCCTGCTGCACCAGTCAACCAAAGGAAATCAATACCTTGATGAACTTGTCCAAAAACATTATACTTGACTGTTGCTCCCACTAGGAATAAAAATCCAACAACTGCAAAGTTTGATATTGCTGTCGCAACTTGAATTATGAATCCATATGTTGAGTAAAATTGATTTATTAAATCAGTTCTTTTAGCTTCCTTTGCCATTTGATATGGAAGAGCATCAAAAGCTCCAGATCTAAAAGTTTCTGAAATTCCCATAATGCAGTATAATACCCACATCATCCATGCTTCAGTTATAAAGAAGAATGCAGTGAAAAGAATTGTATGTAAAAAAAAATTAACTTGAGTAGATAATCTTTTACCGTAAATATCTGCTATAGCTCCAGTGGGTATTTCGGCAAGTATCATAAATAATGCTTGAAGTGCAAAGCCAATACCTATTTGAGTTGCGCTAAATCCTTTTGCAAAGAAAAAAATCATAATTAGCATGTCTATATCAGGAACAGCAATTCCAATAAACATTGCAAGATAAATAGGACTAAAAATCTTCCATTCCCCTTCTTTAAAAAAAGACATATCTAGGTAAATATATATAATGAAATATAAAGTTTGCTAAAAGTTAGGGCCGTTTAATCTTTTGTCCACGAAAAAATGGGATATAACATTCACATTTGTTATACGAGGTGAGCGTAATGTAATGAAGCGAAAGCGTAGCGGCCCCACGCGTTTTTATTTGACTCTCATAACTTTAGCATAAAGATGTGCATCAAAAAATTTATCACCATTTTTCATGGCCTTTTTCATAGTTCCCTCTTTCTTATACCCACATTTGATGGCAACTTTTTCACTACCTAAATTTCTTGGATTCATTATAATCTCAATTCTTTTTAATCCTAATTTTTGAAATCCAATTTTCTCGAGAATTTTTACGGCTTTTGTAACTATTCCTTTTCCCCAAAATGCTTCATCTAAAAAATAACCAATTTCTCCTATAAAATTTCTGTGTTGGTCAATTTTAATGCCACACCCTCCAACTAATTTATTATTATATAGAATAGCATAATTATATACTAAGTTGTTTTTTCTATTTTTTGCATTTTGCCGTAAAAATTCTTTTTCGGCTTCTATATCTTTTGGACAAACAAAATATTTAAAATTAGGATTATTTAGGATTTCAAAAAACCTTTTTGCATCTGAAATTCGTTGATTTCTTAATTCAATTTTTATTGCCATAAAATATATTTAAAGGGGGAAGTATATAAAATCTCTTGTAGCGAGTCAAATAAAAATGTCGTATAACATTCACATTTGTTATGTGGGGAGACTGCAAGTCGACCGACCGAAGGGACAGTTCAGAAAAGACTTTTGCTTTTTAGCTCGAAGAGCCTTAAAGCAATACATTAGAAGCCCCTTTTTTTAGATAATTTTATAAAATTCCAAAATTGACTATATCGTATGAATGAATTTTCAAATAAAAAAATTCCTGTATGCAATTCAGTATCAGAATTAAATGAATTTTTATCAAAATATTCCAATTCATTTTTTTGCTTATATTTAGCATATAAGGATGATGATGCTTGGAATAAATCAACTAGTCGATTATATATGAATCAAGTAAGTGACAAATTAATTTATTTACCTGTTAATATTCAAAAAAATGATTATGAATCATTAAAAAAAATTTATTCCATTTCCGAATCAAATAAACAAATTATTGCAATTAATCAAACACAACCACATAAAAGTAATCCTATTTTGAAAGAATGGTTGAAAGATAAATCAATTATTAATGTTGACACTTTGATAAAAAATGAAAATGGTAAACTTATTCCATATGATTTGAATGGTCCATCTTTTGTTGGATGGTTTATTGATGAGGTTTCTAAATTCAAAAACAAATTAGTAATTTTATTAGGAGTTGGTGGTGTAGGAGAGCCAATTGCTAGAAAAATAATTTGTGAAGAACCAAAACAATTACTATTAATTGATAAAGTTGATAAAACAGATTTGGTTAATGAATTATCTCAATTTGGAAATGTTAATTATAATTCAGATTTGATGATTTATGAAATGAAAAATAATGAAATAATTTTTATTAACTGTGCTGGTAAAGAAGGTACAGATGATTCGGTTGTTCTTGACCTGTTGAAAAAATATCAAAATAAAAATGAAATTTTTGTAGATTTAAGACCACATCTTAAAATTGATGTTGTTGAAAAAGCACAGGATTTAGGATGGAATTCATTTACTGGACATGGAATGAATGCAAGAAATGATTATTCATTATATGAGAAAATTTGTATTTTGATAAATGAGAAACCAATTTCTTTTGAGAAATTTAAAGTATTAGTTGCTGATGCTTCGTAAAAAAGGGGCTTTTAGAAAAAAAGTCTTTTCTGAATTGCACATAACATTGGTTGAACTTGTTAAATACGGGTGAGGGCTTTAGCCCGAAAGCGCAGCGCAATGTCATTAAGTTAAGGATTTTTTCTTAAATATTTTAAAAAAAGGAAAATGAA
>CAYZMD010000040.1:0-11861 GCA_964479425.1 uncultured Methanosarcinales archaeon
CATATTGCTTGGAACATTGGAATTAAACATTCGCATCACAATTATTGTTAGAAGACTATAATCTTTTATAATTTTAGAAAATTTCATAATTATTTGTTTTAAGTATTTATTAAATTGTGAAGGATTATATGCATAAAAACCACAAACAAGATCAAATTTTTCACCACATTTTGCTAACCAAGATACCTGAGGATGATTACTCAAATAATTAATAAACTTTTCTACTTGATTTTTATCAAGATATGATAATTTAAAATATACATGAAAATTTAAGACACCAAATTTGGAATAGTCTATTAAGGTATAATAATTCTCAATGATTTTTTTGTCCATTAATTTTTGAACAATAGAACTCACCAATTGTTGACTTTTATTAATTTTCAATCCTATCTGAGAAAAGGATAACCTACTATTTGAATTAAGTAAATTTAACACTGACCTTTCAGTAGAGTTTAGCGTAATAATTTTAGACATAATTGTGATATTATAGATTTACTATATAAATTTATCCTTTTCACAATTAATTTCTAGCATATTGTGAGCAAAATGCCAATTAATAGACATACATTTATAAAGCAATGTCTCTTCTGAACGTATATTAAAGTAGAAATTCCAGTAAGTATACATCAATAACATTTGGTTTTGCTTTTTTTATGAGTGATATTCTCATACAATACAGTCATTAAAATATTAAAGATTAATATAATTTACTAGAGGTTATGATATATGAAAACAAAAGCAATAGTATATTGCGAGAAACAATTTGGGAAACTGGATGGGAAAACTGCAAATGGACTTGTTAGACAATCTGAAACGTACGAGATAGTTGGTGTTATCGATAGTTCAAAGGCTGGTATGGATGCTGGAGAATATCTTAATGGAGTAAAAAATGGAATACCTATATTCTCTGATTTAGATGATACATTGAATAAATTAAAAGAAATTCCAAAATGTTTCATATTCGGTGTTGCACCTCTTGAGGCATTCTTAAATCTGGAACAAAGAAAAATAGTGTTACAAGTTATGGAAAAAGGAATGGATATAATAAATGGTCTTCACGAATTTTTTACAGAAGATAAAGAATTCATGCAAAAGGCAAAGAAACATGGTGTAATGATACAAGATATTAGAAAACCTAAAGAAAAAAAAGACCTTTGTCTTTTTTCAGGACGTATTCTTAAAGTAAATACACCAAGAATAGCTGTACTTGGCACAGATAGCGCAATTGGTAAAAGAACAACATCAATCATACTTGTAAATGCACTGAGAAAGAAAGGTTTAAAAGTAGCTTTTGTGGCAACAGGTCAGACCGGACTAATTCAAGGCGCTAAATATGGTGTTGCGATAGACGCTATTGCTGCAAATTTTATGACAGGAGAAATGGAAAATGAAGTAATGAAAGCCTATGATAATGAGCATCCAGATATAATCATAATTGAAGGGCAAGGAGCATTAAGTCCTTCGACGTACATCTGTTCATGTGCCATTATTAAAGGAGCAAAACCTAATGCCATCATAGTACAACATGCTCCAAAAAGAAAAAGTTTAGGAGATTTTCCCTTTATGCCTATACCAATTCTAAAAGATGAAATTGAATTATTAGAAACTTTTTCAAAATCAAAAGTAATTGGAATTACTATCAATCATGAAAATATGACTGATGAAAATATCCAAGAAACTATAATTGAGTATGAAAAAAAGTTTCAGTTACCAACAACAGATGTTCTAAAGCAGGGATGTGAAACACTTGTCAAAAAACTTCTGAAGGTTTTTCCAGAGTTAGTGTCAAAAGTTCATAATCACACCGGCAAAACACTTACGGCATATCAGGTTCCCCTAGCAAAAACATTTAATACCGCCTAGTTCAAGTGATTAAAGACAAGTTGTATTGAATCTGTTCATAAAAAATCTAATTCAAAAGTAAAATAAACTAATTTTGGATTCAAATCATGAAGGAATCGTTTAAAAACGCTGATGTATTAACTTCCTCTTTTATTCATTGTAAAATTGCTATGTAATTCCATTTTGGAAGGTAATCATCAAATTTTATTGTCATCATTCTTTTTAAATTTTTTACTTATCTTCTTGCCTGTCATATAAATTTTATTTATAACATTTACTAATACTTTTAATCTTTTTTTTGTTTTTATATTTTTGATAAGATTTTTTACAATTTCTATACTTTTGAATGTCACCCCTTGGCATGCTATTGTTACATGGAGAAACATTTTATGCTCAATAGGAATTATAGCAAATAACTATTTTTATCAACGATAAAAAAGTTTAAAGTATTCACGTCCTCCAACAATCAAATCATTTTATAAATGGGAAATTTTTCTAGTAGAAAATGAACACAAACAGTAAAAACAGAAAATTATGCGATGATTGCACAATATGTTGCGAGCACATTGCTTTAGAAATCGACACACCAGAGACAAAAGAAGATTTTCACCATTTAATATGGTATCTATTGCACAAGAATATAGTTGTTTTTGTAGATAATGAAGATTCTTGGATTCTTGAATTCAAAACACCATGTAAAGCATTAAACAAAGGCTTATGTGAAGTTTATGAGGATAGACCTGATATTTGCAAAGAATATGATCAAGATTCATGCGAAAAATTTGGTTCCGGAGACCATTACAAACAGATATTTACAGAGAGAAAACAACTTATTAATTGGATTAAAGAAAACACTAAAATAACAAATTTGTTTTAATTTCCTTTTTTTTCCATATTTTTTCGTAACCTTTTTAAATTAAGAAACGTATTTTACTGAATATGAAGAAAGAACGTATTTTAGTACTGTGTGCGCATTCAGATGACCAGATTATTGGACCTGGAGGAACATGTGCTAAGTATGCAAAACAAGGAAAAGAAATAAAAACAGTCATTCTTAGTTATGGAGAAGGTAGTCATCCTCATTTAAAAACAGAAGTAATTATTACTAAAAGGGTAAAAGAAGCGCAAGCAGCTGATAAGATTATAGGAGGCAAAGGTGTTATTTTTTTAGGTATTCCCGACACTAAAATTGCTCAAGAACTTAAAAATAAAAAGGTTGAGGGTAGATTAATAAGAATAATCAAAGATTTCAGACCACATAAGATATTTACTCATTCTGATCAGGATGCACATCCAGACCATAGAGCCTTAGTAAAAAAAGTATTAGAAATTATTGAAGTAACGAAATATCCAGGAGCAGTTTACATGTTTGATGTATGGAATTTATTTCGAATTGAAAAAAGAGATTTACCAAAAATGTATGTGGATATTAGCTCTACATTTAAAATTAAACAAAAAGCATTAGACGCATTCTCAAGTCAATGGCTGTCTATGTTATTATTAAAATTTAGTATTTATTTTAACGCAATCAAACACGGATGGACAATAAAGAAAAAATTTGCTGAGAGGTTTTATAAAATAAGATGACCTCTAAAAAATTAGTAATTGCAACAGATAATTTTCTACCAAGATGGGATGGTATTGCTAGATTTTTAACAGAAGTAGTTCCAAAACTAACACACAAATTTGATGTAACTATATTAGCTCCAATGTTTGATAACAGCATGATTGGATTTAGTCATGCAACTACGGTTAGATTTCCTGTATTTAAATTTCAGGTTGGAGATTTTCCTCCAGTAAAACCACCAATAAGAAAAATAAGAAAATACATTAAAGAAGCAGATATTGTTTGGATTCAAAGTATTGGACCAATTGGTGCGTTAGCTGCAATATACGCAAAACGATACAAGAAAAATTGTGTTGGATACGTACATAGTATTGAATGGGAATTAGTTCCTAATTCAATAACTAAAAATAAATTTCTAAAACCGATTATAAGAACAATAATAAAATGGTTCGCAAGATATATCTATAATAAATGCGATGTTTTGATGATGCCAAGTAGAGAGATTGGCAATTTATTTGAAAAGAATAAAATTACAGCTCCAAAAGCAATCGTTCAACTTGGAACTAATGTCAAAAAGTTTGAGCCTCCAATGTCAAGAACAGAAGCAAAAATTGCAATTGGTATTGAACCTCATAAAAAAGTTGTAGGTTTTGTTGGACGAATTGGACGAGAAAAAGACCTTCCTACATTATATAGAGCTTTTACTCAATTAAAAAGAAGAATGGGGGATGTAGTATTATTAATAGTAGGGGATGGGCTAAAAGAAATTATTAATATGTTTAATAATAGAAAAGATGTAATTTTTACAGGAGCAAAAGATAATGTAGTGCCTTATTTACAAGCTATGGACATTTATGTTTTACCTAGTGTAACAGAAACAACTTCGTTGTCAACAATTGAAGCAATGGCTTGTGGATGCGCTGTAATTGCAACTAGAGTTGGAAGAGTACCTGAATATATTGAAAATAATAAAAATGGGATGTTATTTCCTATGGGTAATTCTTATGTTCTTAGAAAAAAGATACAAAAAATTCTTAATGATGAAGATCTTCTAGAAGATTTGGGAAGAAACGCAAGAAAGAGTGTTATTGAAAAATTTTCGTGGGATACAACTATTGATTACATTGAGAAAGTATTTGATGGTTATCTAGACGATGATGAGACTTAAAAGAAATAAAACTAAAAAATTTAAAGTTTAATACTAGTAACTGAAGTCATGCCATGTTCATTCATACTAACACCATATAAAATATCTGCTTCTGAAATCATAGCGTCATTATGACTTATTACAACATACTGAGCATTACCTACATACTGTCTTATTAATTTTGCAAGCGTCTCTGCATTATGCTTGTCAAGAGCCGCATCTACTTCATCAAGGACATAAAAACTATGAGGTTCGTGTTCTTGAATAGAGAAGATAAATGCTAAAGCAGTCATTGTTTTTTCTCCTCCACTTAGACTTCTAATATCCATAAATTTAGTTCCACTTAATCTAACAAGTACTCGCACTCCAGCTTCAAAAGGACTCTCAGGATTTTCCATTTTCAAAAAAGCATCGCCTTTTGTACTAATGGTCTTAAAAATCCTCTTAAAATTTTCATTAATAACATCAAATGTTTTTACAAATATATCCTTTTTCTTAACTTCGATTTCATCAATCATAATAAGAACATCGCCCTTTTCACCAACTAATTGTTCTCTTTTTGCTAATAAAGAATTATACTCGAGTTCAACTTTATCATATATATCAAGCGCTTTCATATTAACAGCGCCCATATCGCCAGCAAGACGTTCAAATTTATCAACTTCAGACTTAAGTTGTGCTTCTGTTTTATTTTTATCAAGTTCAACACCTTCATACTGTTTAAACTCTGCATCAAGGCCTGCAAGTTCAGCTTTAACTCGTGCATTTTCAAGTCCAAGTGTATTCATTCTTATTTCAACTGTTCTAGAATCATCTCTAAGCTTATCCACCCTATGTGTGCTTTTACTTGTTTCATCATTAATCTTACTTCTCTGAGTAAATAATTTTTTATATTTTGCATAAAATTCTTGACTTAGTTTTTCCTTTTCTTTAAGGTCTACTGAATCAGATTTAATTATATCACTAAGCTTAACCTTTTCGCCGCTAAACTGTTCAATTTCTTTATCATGTTGTTTTATTATATTTTGAATTTTTTCAGATTCAGGTGAGCTAACTTCCATCTGATTATTAATATTTTTAAGATCAGCTTCTATATGAATAACATCTTCCTTTAATTTTCCTTTTTTATCTTCAAACGCATTCATCTGTGCAACTAATCTTGGATTTCTTAATTGACTAATTTTTCCCCTTAATTCTTGCCTTTTTATTTTATTTTGAGCTAATGACCTATTAATAACAGAAACA
Source organism: uncultured Methanosarcinales archaeon (assembly GCA_964479425.1). Taxonomy (GTDB): domain Archaea; phylum Nanobdellota; class Nanobdellia; order Woesearchaeales; family CAYSVS01; genus CAYSVS01. Next base: position 5,802 of record CAYZMD010000040.1, read on the forward strand.
CTTCCTTGAACCTCGGAAAGCCCATCTTCTGTAACTTTTAATTTATTCTTCAAATCATCTTTCTGTAATTTATTAGCATCTAAATCGCCAGAATCTAAGTGCAAAGATTTCTCAGTCTTAATTATCTCTCCTTCGAGTTCTGCTTTCTCTTTTCTTAATCTAATTATTTCTTCTTCATTCATGCTTCTTTTCTTTTGATATGTAGAAATTATATTTTGTAAATCAGCAAGTTCTTTTTGAGTATCTTCCATTTCTTTTATGACTTCAGTTTCTCCAAAACCCATTCCAGTCCTTTTAGACCTAAATCCACCTTTCATAGTTCCAGAAATATCAGCGACATCACCATCAAGCGTAACCATTTTTGCTGAGCCAATTCCAATATTTCTTGCAACACTGATATTATCAACAACTAAAATATTTCCAAACACATAAGAAAATACATTCGCAAATTTATTATCATACGTTATTAAATCAAGCCCCATACCATGTACTCCTGAGTTTTTTGCAAGTCTTTGTACTTCTGGACGTTTAATTGCTGCTCTTATTTTATTTAACGGAATAAATGTTGCAACCCCTAGCCTATTTTCTTTTAAATATCTTATACATTCTGATGCAACTTTATCAGTCTCAACAACAATATGCTTAATTTTATTACCTGCAGCAATTTCTAATGCTGTAGAATATTTTTTACTTACTTTACCGAGTTCAGAAACAGTACCATAAATTCCAGGCATCTTTTGTTTTAAATCTAAAATTCTTTTAAGTGCCATGTCTGCCGCTGCATGATGTCTGATAGAAGTGTTTCTTGCATTTAATTTTCCTATTTTTTCTTCAGCAATAGTTAGTCTTTTTCGTGCGTCTCCAACTCTTGCAGCAATTCCTGAATCTTCTGTTAATAGTTTGTTTAAATCAAGAGTAGCTTTCTTAAACATATCTTTTTTATTTTTAAGATTTTTTAATTCAACCTGATGTTCTTTACTAATTGACATAACTTTTAGAATTCTTTCATCAAGACCTTCAATAGTATATTCTATTCTATCTCTTTCTCTAAAAAACTCTTGTTGTTTTTCTCTTAATTCATTAATCTTTTTTTGATACCCTTCAGCTTCTGTATCTAATGAGTCAATCTCTTTTTCGATCTCTCCTGCATTATCAACCTTATTCTTTTTTCTAAATTTCTGAATTTCATCTTCAATTAATTTTAATTCTTTATCTCTTTGCTGTTTTAATTTCTCAAGCCTTGATTTCTCTTTTATTAAATCGCCACTTCTTTCATTAAATGCATTAAGTTCAGCTTTTAATTCTTGCTTTCTTTGTTTTACCCTGCCAACTTCATTATCAAGACTATCTATTCTAGTTTTATTAGTCGCAAGATCAACTTTTAATTGTTCAACTTGTTTATGGATTTCTACCTGCTCTTTTTCCCCTTTCTCTTCAATCTCTTTTGTAATCTTATCAGCTTCTAGTCTTAATTCTTCAACTTTAGCTTTTAATTCATTCACTTCTTTTTCAGAAATATCAAACTGTTCTTTTAGCTTACCAATATCTTTATCGAATTTATCCTTCTCATTATTTTTTCGTCCAATATGTAAATTTAATAAGGTTGCTTTATTTGTACTCAACCTATCTTTAAGTTCTTTAAATTTTATAGCCTGATCTCTTTCTTTTTTTAATTCTTTAAGATATGTGCTTCTTTCAGTAAGAATAATTTCAGATTCATTCAATCTTTGTGCTACTTTATCAAGATCTCGAAGAGCTTTTTGTTTTTTTTCTTCATAAACTCCAATGCCTGCAACTTCTTCCATAGATTGCCTTCTCTCATTGCCTGACATTTCTACAAATCTTACAATATCTCCTTGGAGAATAATATTCATTCCGTCAGGATCAATCTTACCATGTGCTAATGTATCAAGAATAATTTGTCTTGTGCAAGTCTTATCATTCAATCTATAAACAGATTGTCCATTTTGTCTAATAATTCTAGTTATTTTCAGATTTTTTTCTTCGATAGGAAATACTCCATCTGCATTATCAAATACAATACTTACTTCTCCATCTTTAGCAGGTTTTTTCTTTTTCCCACCATTATAAATTAAGTTAGAAGACTTCTCGGCTCTCAATGATTTTGCACTTCCTCGCCCTAGTACAAAACAGAGTGCATCAAGTACATTAGATTTTCCACTACCATTTGGTCCTAGAATACAATTAAAATCATCACCAAAATTTAGCTCAGTTCTTTTTGCAAAACTTTTAAAGCCTCGCATCATCATGCTTTTTATCTGAGTCATTATATTAATGTAGTATATATCCTATTTATAAACATTTTGATTATTTATTATATTTATAATACAGAACCTTAAAAGTTTTAGGCGAGGAATTTTAAATAATGCCTAATAAAATAACAAATAAAACTCCCAATATTATCGAAAAAATAGTAGTATGATTGGATACTCTGCAACATGATGCAGGAATAATCTCATCGGCAGTTATGTAAATCATTAATCCTGCTGTTGCGCCAATAATAAATCCTATAAATGAATTTGATATATAATTATAAAGAATTCTTGCTAAAACAAAACCCACTAAAATAGGAATTGCTGTTGATGAAGACACTAAAAAAGAATGCAATTTTCTTCTTGTTGTTTTATAATAAGGTGCTGATGTACATATACCTTCAGGAATATTATGTATTGCTATTGCAAGTGCTATTGCTATTCCTGTTTTTGCCTGAGAGACACCACCTATTGCAATTGCCATACCCTCTGGGAAATTATGCATAAATATCCCTATAATAAGATATAATGACGTTTTTTTTAACCTTTTACCTTGTTCCTGAATACAAAGCCCTGGATGGATATGGGGAATCATTCTATCAAGACCAAACATTACTAAAGAGCCGATAATAACTCCACTTGCACAAATCAATTCAGAAGAAAGATATATACTTTCAGGAATAAGTTCAAGAAAAGATATAGCTAACATAACGCCAGCAGCAAAAGCTAACATGTTATACATAAAGATATCACTTGGCTTTTTCATAACACCAATAAATGATCCAATAATAGGTCCAAGTACGGAAATGATTAATATTATAAGTAAATCTGTTTGCATATTTATTCCTCTTTTAAGAATTAATAAAATAAACTTTAAATATTTTTCGTTAATTTAAATCAAAACAATTAAATAATACTGAACCAAGATTTCTTTCATGACAGATTTACATGAACATGAGCACGAAAAAAAGCTCGAAAAAAAACAAGAAGACGAAGAAGAACAAGAGAAACATGAGTCCAAAAAAGAAGAACTAGAAAGTGAAGAAGAAAAAGAAACACACTGCGGTTGTTGTGGACACTAAAGATATTTTTTAACGTTCTTAAAATGAATTTTCGTATACTTTTTCATATTTTTTTTATTTTTCTTTAAATATTCTAATGCTTCTGAAACACTAGTTGAACCTTTTGGAACTTCAAATTTTAATTCCTTACTCATTCTTTTAAATTGCCTTACAGTTGCATCTCTTGCTAAAATTGAAGCTGCTGCAACTTCAACATATTTACTTTCAGCTTTAGTTTCCATCTTAGCCTTAACTCTACAGCCTGGATATTTATCAGTAACAGCCATATCATGAAAATCAAGTTCATCAATGCATTGTTGATGCATTCTATTCAGTAGTTTAGTTACATTACCTAATTCTTCAATTAATATGTTATATTGGTTAGCAGAAAGTGAAATCACATGATATGGAACAATCTTTTTTATTTTGCTTGCAATCTGTTGAATTTCAGAATCTTTTAATTTTTTACTATCTTCTACGCCAATTAGTTTCAAAGATTCTCTTGTTTTATCGTCAGCTTTTACACTAGCAACAACAATTCCTCCAAAACTATCTCCTTTCATAGATTCATCTGTGCCAATTACAACACCAGTTTCTTTAACAAAATTAACAGGATGAACATATTTACCAATTTTATTCTTACGCAAGAATTCAACAAGAACTTTGGCATTCTTATCTTTACCTTGGATAAGTAATTTTTTTGTCTTAAATAATATAACAGCGCACTTACCTTTCATTCGAGCTTCTTCATACTGCCCTTTAACAGGTTCAAAATAATAACCCAAATTCTCAAGAATTGAAAGTTGCTCCTTTTTAACGCTCTTAAATGTTGGCATACGCAAAATAAACAGCTTAACCTATAAAAAGGTTTAGATTTAAAAAGATAGCCAACATACAAACATTATGGATATAAATATAGTTTGCATGAATTATCAAAAACTCCAACATAAATTTAACGTAAATAAAAATTATCTAGTAAGAAAAACACTACTTTCTTTTATGGGAATATTACATAAAGAGCAAATTTTCTTTTATGATATTGAATGTCTAAATCAGGCTTTAGCAGAAAACTCATTAATAGAAACCCGCTTCCAAAAACGTAAAAAAAAGCTTTTGAAAAACCCAAGACTATTCCCAATCGATCCAAACTGGCTGTCGTGCTATGCTAATCAAGAGGTAACAAATATAGACGTGAATATTGAAAGAAAATGGTTCTGGCCTAAAAAAACTTTTCAGAATAAATTTCAGCTTGAAGAAATTGAAAATAGAATTATCAAAGAATTAAAATTCTATCAAACCTTAAAAAAATTAATCCTGGACTATGATGGTTCCTACATAAAAAACACATCTGTAAATTTTATTAAATATAGTCCATTGATTTACGCTAAAGGTTCAAGAATTCAGAAGGTAAAATTTATCCTGAATTCCCTTGAAGTTACCAACGAAACAAACCTTGAAAAAGTTCTTAAAAGCAACATGACAGTAGAAGACATGGGGTGGTCAGATTCAATAGTGCTCAGCTGTTGTCAAATGCCAAATCTAATAATAACAGAAGATCCAACCATTAAATCATATATTAAGATGATTAATGAATACGCATCAAGAAAATATCACACAACTGATTTAGAACTCGCCTAACTTCTTTTGCTTTTTTGCGTCAGCAACATCCTTATACGTTTGCCATGTTTTTCTAAAAAAGTCATACTTCTTATAATTATTTTTTAGAAAATCTCTTGTTTTTTGATCGCTCGGATATCCACTGCCAATATCAATACCAAACTCATCTTTTATTTTTTGAATTTCTTTGTCACGAATAACTTTTGCTAAAATTGAAGCAGCCGAACAAATTGCATAATTATCATCAGCTTTATGTTCTGCAACAATATCAACATCAACGTCTGCACTTTTATTAATTTCAGCAATATAAGTAGACGCATCTTTTGTTGGAAGGTCAATAAACGCCTTTTGTGGCTTTAACTTATTTAAGAGCCTAGCTGTTGCTAATGCTTCTAACTTATTCAAATTCAGATATGGGTCATTAAGAGCAGCATCAATAATTTGTGGAGTAAGAATTTCAACTTCATATTTAACAAGTGCAATTATTTTATCAAACAATTCTTCTCGTTTTGCAGGGCTTAATTTCTTAGAATCTGCAACACCTAACTCTTTCAATAGCTTTTCATCTTTTTGCTCGATATTACAACCTACCATAACCATTGGTCCAATTACTGGGCCTCTACCGGCCTCGTCCACACCACAAATAATCATAATTACTATTTTTATCAAATAGTATTTAATTATTTGTAAAAAAGTTTATATAAACATAAAACAAAAAATAAAAAAGGTGATATTTATGGCAAAAATTGAATATGCAGGCTTGAAAGAAATCAACGAAAAAGAAAAAGAAATTCTAGATAAATTATCAGAAGAATACTATCCAAAAATAAAAAGAAAACTACATAATGAACTTACATTAAAAATTCACATTAAAAAATATAGTGAGACTGGAGAAAAGCATAAATGGAGTATTCATGCAAAAGCAATTGCTCCAACAAAGATATTTACTTCAGATAAAGCTTGTGACTGGGATTTTGCAAGAACATTACACAAAGCATTCAAAGATTTAGAGAATGAAATAAGCAAAAAAATGAAAGAATAAAAAAAAAATGTTGGTTAATATTTAACCAAACCATCCTGTAAACCAATTCCATAATCTAGCAAACATT
>CAYZMD010000041.1:0-11362 GCA_964479425.1 uncultured Methanosarcinales archaeon
CAAATTATAAAAATATAAAAATTTTGAAGAATTTAGTCTATTATTGCCATCTGTTAAGCCAATTAGATTAACGTCACTACAGTTCCAATTAGCAGGAATACCTTCACTTACTAAATGATTTGAAAGAAAAGTTACATCGGATATTAATTTGTTTGAATCTGTATCAAATAAATTAAATCCCAACGAATATTGAAAGAAAACAAAAATTACTATGGTAAAAATTGTTAATGCCATAACAAAATCAAAACTCCAGATTTGAGCTTTACGAGTTAACATAAACAACTCCTCCTTGTTTTCTTATAAAATTACTACCAAGAGTCAAATTTCCCTCAAAAGAAGGTATTTTTGTTTCATAATCTTTATTAGAATAAACTACCGAAATCTCATTTCCCTGATGGACAATTTCAAAGCTTCTATTTCCCAAGGTGCTTGGTATTTCAAAATTTCTAGTATAACCATCTTGTACTTTTGATGCAATATTTATCTCTTTTTGAATAGAAATTAATAATCCATTAGAAAGCAATTCATCCCTATTATCCATTATATCAATCAATCTTTGAGATACAATTCCTAAAATAATAATAAAAATAAAAATTACAATACCAACAAAAATCATAAATTCTATACTAGATTGAGCTTTTACGTTCCGTTTATCCATACACCATCATCTCTTGCCTGGATAATAATTTCCCTTTTGCCTGGATATATTACAATGATGCCACTGATTGGAACATCAGAAATATAATGGATATCAGACAATCCTGACCTAGTTTGCACTTGAAAAGTTAACTCATTTGTTAAAATAGTTATATTCTTTACGCCTTTAGGCATTGAGACATCCAAAGTTTGCTGACTTGGAGAACCTTGGTAATAAACAACTTCAGCAATATCAACTATATTATGAGCTATTGAATCTATTTGATTAATACTAATTGTTGATTCTACCTTCTCAGAATAACCGCTATAAGAAGCAAATATAACCAAAGAAGTAAGAAGAGCAATTCCTACAATTATTAAATATTCTGTTGCAATCTGACCTTTTTTATTCATTATAATTATAACATATAAATTAAATACTATATAAAAATAGCTAAAAAATGTGTTACCATAAAAAAATGATGACACAAGCTTTATATAGCATTATTGAGACTTTAGTATTATGATGGGGGAAAATTTAATAAACAATCTAGTTAAGTTTATACGCCACCCTTTAGGCGGGAAACGAAAAAAATCTAATCAGAAAAAAAGAGTTAAAATAAAGAATTATAAAAATAAAATTCAGTTGGTAAAAAAGAAAGTAATTGCAAAAAAAAAAAAGATTAAACCAATAAAGAAAAAAAGAATAAAGAAAAAACCTAAGAAAGTTATTAAGAAAAAAAAAGAGATTAAAAAGAGTTCTATAAAAAAAATTAAACCAATAAAGAAAAAAGAAATAAAGAAGAAACCTAAGAAAGTTATTAAGAGAAAAAAAGAGATTAAAAAGAGTTCTATAAAAAAGACTAAAGCGGTAGAGAAAAAAGAGATTATTAAAAAAGCAACAAATAATGATTTTACTAAAATTCTTAGAATAGGAGATAAAGGCCTAAAAAAGATTAAAAGCAAAAAAAATAAATTTCCTGGAATTTCTGAAAAAATGCAAAAATTATACATGATAGATAATTCTGGTGCAACAATTTACAAAACCAAAATTGATAATTTACTCGCGTTAATAAAAAAAGAAAAGAAAATTTCAATAAAAAAAGCAGCCAAAATACTAAAAAATAAAAAAAATACAATTGAAGAGTGGGGAAATATTCTCAAAGAACACGAATTAATTGATTTAGAATATCATACATTCACATCTGCGACAATGACTATAAAAAATGGCACGGACAATACTTGAAAAATATATAATTAAGGAAGGAGAAACTGATATTTCTGTTCATATTACTGGTGGACAGGGAATAACTAAGAGATACGAATTAGAAAAAAAAATTATGCTTGATGCAACTAAAGCATTAATTGATGAGATAAAAAAAGACTTAATTCTTCATGTAAATATAAGTCCAGAAGAAGTTCTTAATCCTAAAATACTATTTGAAATAAAAAAAAGATTTGCAGACAAAGCAGAAGAATTACTAAAACAGAAATTACCCGATGCAAAGCCTGAGACTTCTAGTTTTCTCATTGCAACTCTAATGAGAGAAATGCTTGGACTTGGAGATATTGATATACTCTTAACAGATCCACAACTAGAAGAAATTGTAATTATGTCTTCAGAAGAACCAGTTAGAATCTATCATAGAAAATATGGATGGCTAATAACAAATATTAAAATTGAAGACGAACAAAAAATTATTGATTTTGCATCAACTATTGCAAGAAGAGTAGGTAGACAAATTTCAAATTTGAATCCACTATTAGATGCTCACCTAACTACAGGAGATAGAGCAAATGCCCTTCTTTTTCCAATATCAACTAAAGGAAACACAATTACAATCAGAAAATTTGCACGTGACCCATGGACAGTTATTGATTTTATAAATAATGGAACAGGTAATGCTGAGCTTTTCGCGCTTATTTGGCTTGCAATTCAATATGAATCTAATGTACTTATTTCTGGAGGAACAGGAAGTGGAAAAACTAGTCTTATGAATTCTTGTATGATGTTTATTCCACCTAATCACAGAATTATAAGTATTGAAGATACTAGAGAAATTACTCTTCCACCGCATTTATACTGGGCGCCTCTGACAACAAGGCAACCAAATCCAGAAGGAAAAGGAGAAGTAAATATGATTGATTTACTTATTAATTCATTAAGGATGAGGCCGGATAGAATCATTCTTGGAGAAATGCGTAAAAAAGAACAAGCAGAAGTTTTATTTGAAGCAATGCATACAGGACACAGTGTTTATGCAACTGTTCACGCAGACTCTATTTCTGGAACAATTCAAAGATTAACAAATCCACCAATATCAGTTCCACCAAATCTTCTCCAAAGTGTAAATCTTAACGTTGTTATGTTTAGAGATAGAAGAAAAAATATAAGGAGAGTATATCAAATTGGAGAATATATTGCAACAGAAGAAATGGGAATATCAAATATAAAACCAAACATAATATTTAGATGGAATCAGATTAATGATAAAGTTGTAACTCATAATAAACCATTAAGATTATTTGAAGAACTTACAAGAAACACTGGACTAAATTACAGTGAAATTCAAAAAGATATTAATGATAAAAAAAGTATTTTGGAATGGATGACAAAAAATAATATTAGAGATATAAAAAGCGTAGGAAAAATCTTTGACCAATATTATTTAGATCCAATTAATCTATTAACAATGATAAAAAATAAAAAACCAGAAGAAGTATTGAGGGCAGGACTTGAACTATGATAATTCCATTTTCTTTATTACCACTACCAATGTTAAAAAAACTCTCTAAAGCTTTTTTAGGGATTGCTTCTGGAATTAATAAATCCTTACCGCTTTTGCAAATGAATTTAACACGGAGTAATTTTGAATTAAATGGAGCAGAATATATATCGTACTGTCTTGCATCTTTATCATTCCTATTTGTTAATTTAAGCTTAGTATTTGCAATGCTTATGGATAAATATAATGTTGTATGGGTAGGAATAGTAATAGCATTTTTTTTATGTACATTAATATTCGTTATTCAACTGAACTATCCTGCAATTGAAGCATCAAGAAGAATTAAAAAAGTAGATTTAGAATTACTAGCATCTTTAAGAACAATGATTATTCAGTTAAACTCAGGACTTCCTTTATTTAATGCAATGGTTACAATATCAAAACAGGATTTTGGAGAGGTTAGTAAAGAGTTTGGGAAAGCTATTAGAGAAATTAGTGCAGGTGTCTCCCAACAGAAAGCTTTAGAAAAAATGATTTTAAGAAATCCATCACCATATTTTCGAAGAACAATTTGGCAAATTGTTTCAGGTCTTCAATCAGGCGCAAAAGTTGTTGAGGTTATCGAAAGGGTTGTTGATAACTTAGGAAAAGAACAAGTCATTCAAATTGAAAAATATGGAAGTCAATTAAATCCTATTGCCATGTTTTATATGATGGTGGTAGTAATATTACCTGCACTTGGAATTACTTTTTTAATTGTAATTACATCATTTTTGGGAGTAAGCTCAGAATTAACAAAATTAATTTTCTGGGGACTATTAGTATTTGTACTATTTGCACAAATTCTGTTCAGAGGAGTTGTAAAACAAAAGCGTCCGGCGCTACTAGGTGAATAGATGACCATTTTTAGACTTACGGCAAAAATATTGCCAAAAAAATTTAGAACAAATTTATCTGAGACATTAGATTTTCTTAATTTTAGTCAGAGAGGAGAAGAAGCAATTGGAGTAGTTAATTTATCTGTTTTTCTATTTAGTTTATTTATTGGATTTTTACTTGGCAAAATTTATTTTATTTCATTCTGGTATATCTTTATCCCCTCAGTAGTCATTATTTATTTATTGTTATACTTTAGGATTACGCTTGCTAGAGATAAAAAAGTTAGACTTATTGAAGAAGCCCTTCCTGATGCACTTCAATTAATGGCATCAAATTTAAAATCAGGTATGACTCCAGACAGAGCATTACTTTTATCTGCTCGTGATGAATTTGGACCACTTAGAGAAGAGATTGAAAAAGTAGGGCAAAAGGTTATTCTCGGTAAAAATATTGGTATTGCATTAAAAGAAATGGCAAATAGAGTAAAATCTAAAAGACTAATTAGAGCAATTGAACTTATTAACTCATCCTTACAATCTGGAGGAAGTTTATCTGTTTTGCTTGAAGCAACCGCCACTGAATTAAGAGATAAATTTTTGACAGATAATAAAATTAAAGCAAATATTACTATGTATATAATTTTTATATTTTCTGCAGTTGCAATCATTAGTCCAGTCTTATTTGCTCTTAGTCAATACTTAATTGAAGTACTCAAAACAACTTTTGCAAAAGTAGACTTAAGCGCCATTAGTACAACCGCTATGCCTATAACAATTTCTCAAATTGATATAAGTACTGATTTTGTAATGATGTACATAGTTATATTTATGATTTTAAACTCATACATGACATCAGGTATTTTAGGATTAATAAACAAAGGCAAAACAAGCGAGGGTGTAAAATACATTGTTCCTATGATGGGACTTGCTTTAATTATATTCTTTATTGCCTCATGGGTCGTAAGAAGCACATTAGGCGGATTATTTCTTGGTAGTTAGAAAAAGAATTAATGTGATATTATTCTAAATATTCATCCATTTTTCATATTCTTTATTTGGCTTGACATCAATTTCAAGAATACATGGAACAGCGTAAGAATGAACCCTAGTAACTTCTATTTTTAACTTACTTACAAGCTTGTCGTTTGTTTTTAATAAAAGAACATATTCTTTCTCATTATTTACTTTGCCTTCCCAAAAATAACAACTATTCATAGGAAAATTATTTCCACATGCTGCAAGACGTTTTTCAACACAGTGTTTTGCAATGATGCCTGCTTCATTTTTATCTTTACAAGTTATGTATAGTATCTTCATTTTATATCTTTATTTATCTTGCTACTTTTAATATTTACGATATATTTATAAACAAATATCTTCTTTGAGACATTATGTCAGATATGTATTTAATTACCAATTTTAAAGGAACTTTTGTCTTTGATGAAGAGTTTAAGGTAGTTGATAAAATAGAATACGAAGCTCAAGATTCATCTATTTGGACAAAAGAAGAAAAGAAGCTGATAGCTAAGTACGAAAATGATAATTTATTTTATGTTGGACATAAACAAGAAAAATTTAAGGATGTAAAAATATCTAAAGATTCTAAGAAATTAAAGAATATGGCAGAATATTTTGTAAAAGATATTAAAGATTTCTTTGAAGAAAATCTAAAATTAACTAAACAAAAAGTAAAAGCATCAGTACAAGATGATAGTCTAATTATACAAGCAATAAGAAATATTGAAGAAATTAATAAAGTAGCTAATATGCTATCTAAAAGATTAAGAGAATGGTATGAATTATATTTACCTGAATTTTCTAAAAGCATTGAAGATCATGAAGCATTTGTCAGATTAATCTTAGAAAATGATAAAGATAAATTATTAAAAGATATAAAACTAAAAAAAGAAGAGACAATGGGAGCAGAATTAGCTGCTAAAGATATTAAAGCTATTATGAATCTTGCAAAAGAAGTAACAATAATGTATAAATTAAGAGAAGAGCAAGAAAAATATCTTGAAGCTAAAATGAAAAAGTATTGTCCTAATTTATTAGCAATTGCAGGAACAACTATTGGTGCAAATTTACTTTCTCATGCAGGCGATTTAAGAAGATTAATGTTAATGCCAGCTTCTACAGTACAATTATTAGGAGCGGAGAAAGCTTTGTTTAGACATCTTAGAACTGGAGCAAGACCACCAAAATATGGAGTTTTAATAAATCATCCAATCGTTGCATCAGCTCAAGCAAAAGGGAAAGCTGCAAGAAAGTTAGCTGATAAGATTACTATTGCTATAAAAATTGATTATTTTAAAGGCGAATTTATAGGCGATAAACTTAGAGAACAAGTAGAGGCGCAATTAAAATGACTGAAATGATAGATGTCGTGGATGAGCAGGATAATATTCTAAAGACTGTGCCTAGAAAAGAAGTGATAGATAATATTCTTAGACACAGAGGTATTCAAATTTTTGTGTTTAATTCTAAAGGTGAAATATTAATCCACAAAAGGACTATGACAAAAGATTCATTTCCTGGATTTTATGATATGAGTATTTGTGGGCATGTAGATTCGGGAGAAAATTATGATGAAACTGCTCAAAGAGAAATTGCAGAAGAGATTGGAGCAAGAGATGTAAAAATAGAATCTTTATTCAAATATAGCTATGAAGGAGATGACAATAAAGTAATTGCTCAAGCTTACAAATGTATCTATGATGGAGAAATTAATTTTCAAAAAGAAGAAGTTGAAACGGGATTTTTTGTAAATATAGACAAATTAAAAGAAATGATTGAAGCAGAAAAATTCTGTCCGGATAGTCTAGTAGGATATGAAAAATATGAGGAGCTACAATGACGTCGTTCTCTAATTTTGAAAAAAGCAAAAAGAACAAATATAGTAGTTCTAAGAAACCAACTAGTAGTCCTAAAAAGAAATGGGACAGAAAATCTAGTTACGATAATTCAAGTTCTAATTTTGAAAATAGATCAAAAAAATATTCTGACAGAAGAAGTTTTGATAAACCTAAATACGAAAGAGAAACTAAAAATTATCCTGGAGTAATTATAGATAGTAAAAAGAGAAAGAAAATATTCAGTATAAATTTAGTTCCCGGTAAAAAAGTATATGGCGAAGCTTTATCTAAAAAAAGAGATATGGAATTAAGAGAGTGGGAGCCAAAAAGATCTAAACTTGGCGCTGCAATCGTTAAGAATATCAAAGAAATTGGATTTATGGAAGCTGATAAAATATTATATCTTGGAGCAGCATCAGGAACTACAGTTAGTCATTGTTCAGATATTGTTGGAAAGAACGGATTTGTTTTTGCTCTAGACTTTGCGCCAAGAGTTGTAAGGGACTTAGTTTATCTTTGTGAAGATAGAAAAAATATAGCACCAATGATGTTTGATGCTAATAAGCCTGACGAATATGCACACTTAGTATTACCTGAAGTTGACTTTGTATTCATGGATATTGCACAAAAAAATCAAACTGAAATTTTTATAAAAAATGTTAAAAGGTTTTTGAAAAAGAATGGGCTTGCTATGCTTGCATTAAAAGCAAGAAGCGTTGATGTGACTAAAAAACCACATGAAATATTTAAAACAGTAAAAAAGGAATTAGAAAAAGAATTCCAAATTGTTGATGAGAAAGTTTTGGATCCGTTTGAAAAGGATCATACTATGTTCTTAGTTAGAAAGTTGAATTAAATTTTATTTTGAGTATACTTTGATATATTCTCATCAATATTCATCAATTCAGATCTTACTTTTGCGCATTCTATAATCCTTTTATACTTTATTATTGGAACTGCATTAAATGCTTCATTAAATAAATCTACAAAATGCCCTGCAGGATGATAATATTCATTATTCAAATCATATTTATCTAGAAATTCTTGAATGTGTTTTCTGTGACGTTCTTTACCAACCTCTACCAACGATTCACGCAGTAACTCAAACCTATCATGTGTTGGTTTTATTTCACTTATTTTATCCAGGTAGCTACTATAAATTGTCAAAGCATCCTCAAGTTTTTGAAACCTTCTTGTAATAATTGGTCTTGGCTCACAGAGTGCGTATATGTAAACTCCAGCCTTAGTTTGCGCAACATAACTTGTTATATTATTAATCCTAACATACCCTCCCTGAATATTTTTGAAAATTTCATCTGGTTTGGCATGTAAAATCTTATTTTCAAGTTCATTCATCTGTGCTAAAACATTCTTTTTATGATTGCCTCTAATAGTATTCTTAAATCTATATTTTAGATAATTGGCTGTAAAATCTGCTATTTTATTTAAACGATTAGCTAAAAATCCGACCATATAATAGGATTAAATAACAAAATTTATAAAATATTCGTAGTTCTAGTATATAATGGCACTTAAACTATATAATTCATTAACACACAAGAAAGAAGAACTAAAACCGATAAAGAATAATGAAATTAAAATGTATAGTTGTGGTCCTACTGTTTATAATTATATACATCTAGGAAATCTTAGAGCATTCATGTTTTCTGATATACTTCGAAGATATATCAAATATAAAGGATTTAAGTTAAAACATGTTATGAATATTACTGATGTTGATGATAAGACAATAAGAGATAGCCAGAAAGAAAAAAAATCATTAAAAGAGTTTACTGAATTTTATACTGAAGCTTTTTTGAAAGATCTAAAAACTCTTAAAATTGAAATTCCAGAATATATGCCTAAAGCAACAGAAACAATTCCTGAAATGGTTGAATTGATTAAATTGCTAAAAGAAAAAGGATTTACATATGAGAATAAAGGAGATATTTATTTTAGCATAAACAAATTCGAAGATTATGGGAAGATGGTTAATCTTGATGTTAACAACTTAAAAGAAAATGTTCATAGTAGACTTAACAATGCAGATGAGTATGGAAAAGAAAATGCAAGAGACTTTGCATTATGGAAAGCTTATGATAAAAATGATGGAGACGTTTTTTGGGATACTGAAATTGGCAAAGGAAGACCTGGCTGGCATATTGAATGCAGCGCAATGTCTAAAAAGTTTTTAGGACAGCCTTTTGATATTCATACAGGAGGAGTTGATTTAACATTTCCACATCATACAAATGAGATTGCTCAATCAGAAGCAGCGTACGATAAAAAATTCTGTAATTATTTTATTCACAATGAGCATCTAATGGTTAATAGTGAAAAGATGTCAAAAAGTTTAGGTAATTTTTATACTCTAAGAGATTTGCTCGATAAGGGTTATGATGCAATTGCAATCAGATATCAATTACTTGCAACAAATTATAGACAACAATTAAATTTTACTGAAGACGCATTAAAACAAATTCCGTCAACATTGCAAAAATTTTATGATTTCTTAGATAAGTTAGAAGAAGTTAATGGAAAGGGTAAAGATGTTAGTAAATTAATTGATGAAGCAGATAAAAAGTTTGAAAAAAATATGGATGATGATCTAAACATATCAGGAGCATTAGCTGCTGTATTTGAATTCATGAATTCAATAAATAAAATCATGGATGAATTAAGCAAAAAAGATGCTAGTGCAATTGTTAAGATTATGAATAAGTTTGATACTGTACTTGGTGTAATGGCGCATAAAAAAATAGACATTCCAAAAGTAATTATTGAATTGGCTGATAAAAGATTAGAAGCAAAAAAGAATAAAGATTGGACAGAAAGTGATAGATTAAGAGACGAAATCACAAAAAAAGGATTTGTCATCGAAGATAAAAAAGAAGGGTATAGGTTAAAACCTAATTAAAAATCATCTGGATCCGCACTCCAATCGAAATCTCCTGAGTCAGGTACATTATCCCAATCCATAAATGGTGTAGAACCATATTCATTCTCTTCAACATCATTTTGTTCTTCAATGTAAGATTCTTCACCCCTTATTATCCTTTCAATCTTTTTTGCCCTTTCAATATTTTCTCTCTCTTTGATTCTTACTACCTTGTATCCCAGGTTTGTATATACCTTTTCAATCTCTCTTTCCAAGTAAAGTGCTTCTTCCAAATCTTCTCTTCTTACATCATTTGTCTCACATTGTCCAAAACTTTCTATCAAAAAGACAATATCATATTCCAGATTCAGCTTCTTTCTTTCAAGTTCTCCCTGCACCTTCTCTGACAAAGGCAATCCTTCTTTCTCAAAATATGCAATACCATCTAAAGAACCTCTGTCAATAAATGTTATTTCCCCAGTTATCTTTGATTCCCTTAGCAGTTGTAGCTCAAGTATATCATCTTGAAATTTCTCCGTTTCAAGCCAAGGTGCTTTAATACCATTTGCTTTATTATATTTTATAACATCTTCTGCTGCTTCTCTTACGATGTCATAGCCTAGCATTTCCAATGCCAACAAAGTTGAAGATTTTCCAAATCCAGGCCCCCCAGTTAAGATATATTTCATTTTTTTCCTCCAGTGCACTCGCACTATAATTATTAAAGCATAATTACTTAAGAAACAATGTTGTAGAATATTCTACAACAATAGTAAGATTTATTAAGAAGAAACATATTAAAAAAAATATGAACGTTGAAAAAGTACTTGAGAACTTAGGATTTAGTCCAAATGAAATAAAAGTATACCTAACTCTTAATGACCATGGGTCTAACAAGGCTGGCAAGATTGCAAAAATTGCTAAAATAGATAGGAGTAGTTGTTATAATTCTATAAAATCATTATTAGAAAAAGGATTGGCTAGTTATGTTCTCATTGGCAATGTAAAATTCTTTCAAGGAACAGGTCCAAAAAGATTATTAGATTATATAAAAGAACAAGAGGCGGACGTTAAAGAAATACTTCCTCAATTACATGCTAGACATAAAGCTGCTAAAGTTTCTGGACAAGTAAGATTATTTAAAGGATTAAAAGGTGTTAAATCTATATTTATGGATATTGCAAGAACAGGAGATGATAATTTTGTTTTTGGTTCAGAGGGGCAATTCTCAGAAAGAATGCATATTTTTGCAAAACAGTTTGATAGATTAAAAAAAGAAAATAATATAAAATCAAAATGTCTTGTAAGAAAAGGTAGAGAAAAAAAAGAGACTAAGGGTTTGTGACAAAATAACTTATTCAATTTGTGGTGAGATAGTATAATTCCATT
>CAYZMD010000042.1:0-11110 GCA_964479425.1 uncultured Methanosarcinales archaeon
AACAGGAGAACCTGAAAAAAAGACAGATAAAACAATAAAAGTAGAAAAGAAAAAAATTGAAAAAAAAGAAGTTGAAAAAAGAATAGTAAAAAAGAACGAGAAACCTGGATTTTTTAAAGGAATTGTAAATTTCTTTTTTGAAATAGAAGAAGATAATAAATTAGTTCAAAAATCAAAAAAAGGGGCAATGCCTGAACCTTGGAATAAAGTAACTAAATATAAAAAATCCAAATGATTAATATTATCGGAGCAGGACCAGTAGGATCTTATTGTGCAGCTTTATTAGCTAAAAAAGGATTTCCTGTGAATTTATTTGATGAGAAAAAAAAGATTGGTACTCCTGTTCAATGTACAGGTATATTAACAAAAGATATTTTTAAATTTATAAAAGAAGATGATTTCATTGTTAATAAACTTAAAAGTGTTAAGGTTATAAGTAAAAATAATTATGTTATATTGCCATCTAATGAAATCGTTGTTGATAGAACAAAATTTGATAATCATATTTTAGAAATGGCAAAATCAAACGGCGTTAAAATTAGTTTAGGCAAAAAATTTTTACGAAATGATTCAAATAACGCATTTTTTGATAAAGGTAAAAGTAAGTTTGATTATTTAATGGGAGCTGATGGACCTCAAAGTAGGGTTGCGCAAAGTAATGGATTATATGGTAAAAGAAACTTTATTCTTGGAATGCAGGTAAGAGTAAAACTACAAAGCGACTCTTCTCAATATTCTGTATTTTTTGATAGTAAAAAGTTTCCTGGATTTTTTGGTTGGCAAGTTCCTGAATCAAGTAAAATTAGTAGGATTGGTATTGCAGGAGTTAATCCAAAGAGTTCTTTTAAGCATTTATTAAAATTATTAAATCTAGTTGAGTCAGATGTTATTGAATATCAAGGAGGGCTCATTCCTGTTTATAATTCAAAAATGCCTGTTTATAATAAAAATGTTTATCTTATTGGGGATGCGGCTTGTCAAGTAAAAGCTACTACAGGAGGAGGAATTGTTCCAGGATTTATGGGGGCAAGAGCTTTAGTAAAGTCAATAGTAAAAGGTACTAGTTATTCTAGCAATTTAAATAATATTAATAAGAAATTAAAAATGCATTCTAGAATTAGAAGAATATTAGACAATTTTTATAATAAGGATTATGACTATTTAATTAATTTATTAAAACAAAAAAGAATTATGGATGTTTTTAGAAATAATACGCGAGAACATCCAAAACAATTAATAATGAAATTAATAATAAAAGAGCCAAGGCTTTTATATTTCTTAAAAAAAGTACTGGTCCAGAATTAAGATTTATATGGACTAGTATATAGACAGCAAAGTTAAAAATTATATTTGCTGTTCAATATTTAAACAACTGTTACCCATCTATGTCTGATAACTCTTGTATCGTCATTAGTAAAGCTTATTCTCATCAAATAATCTCCTGCTAATGTATCAGCTGGAAGTTCTAATGGAATGAGTTTTCCTTGTTTAGAGTCATCATACAATGTGAATGGGTTTGTTTGGTAAACTAAACCTAATTCTGGAAAAATAATTCTTACTTTTGATCCTGTTAAATCATCTTCGCCATCGTTGATTAGATTCAAGTGAAGCATATTGTCTTCTCCTGCATAGTATGGATCAATTACTCTAATTTTTCCAATACCAACAAAAACAAACAATGCTAGCATAATTATTAACCATTTTTTCATAAGTATCCCTCCAATATAAGTTCATTAATTTTGTTTATAAAGATTGCTAGTATATAAACAATATGTTATAGTCAAGAATAAGTAAATAATCTTTATTTGTAAATAAAAACATTTAAAAGCTATCTTTTTTTCTATTTGTTTATGTCTTTAAGAAGTCCTATATGTACAGTAGTTGGTCATGTAGACCATGGAAAGAGTAGTATTTTAGATAAAATTAGACATAGTAATATTGTCTCCGGAGAAGCAGGAAAGATTACACAGCACATTGGAGCGTCTATTGTACCACTTGAGACAGTTAAGAAGCTTTGTGGTAATTTGCTTAAAACAATGAATATGGATTTTACTATTCCAGGAATGTTATTTATCGATACTCCTGGACACGCAGCATTTAATCACTTACGTAAAAGGGGCGGAAATTTAGCTGATATAGCCATTCTAGTCGTTGATATAAACGAGGGGTTTAAGCCTCAAACTATTGAATCTATAGAGATTTTAAAGAGCTTTAAAACGCCTTTTATCGTTGCTGCAAATAAAATTGATTTATTACCTGGTTGGAGAAGTGACGCTAAAACTCCTGTTTTGGCTAATGTCCAAAAACAAACTCCTGAAGTTATTACTAAAGTTGAAACTAAATTATATGAGCTTGTTGGAAAGATTCATGAATTTGGATTTGAATCTGAAAGATTTGATAGGGTTGATGATTTTACTAAACAGATTGGAATTGTTCCTGTTTCTGCTGAAACTGGAGAAGGTATTCCAGAATTATTAATGGTTGTTTCAGGACTTGCTCAAAAATTCTTAGAAAAGTGTTTAGAGTGTCAGACCGAGGGGGATGCAAAAGGCACAGTTATGGAAGTTAAAGAAGAAAAAGGTCTTGGTAAAACTGCGGATGTTATTTTGTATGATGGTAAATTAAAAGTTAATGATATTGTTGTTATAGGAGGAATAGATTCTCCTGTTGTAACTAAAATTAGGGCATTATTTGAGCCTGCTCCATTAAAAGAAATGAGAGATAAAAAAGGTAAATTTAGAAGTGTTAAAGAAGCGGTTGCTGCAACTGGTGTTAAAATAAGTGGACCTGATATGGATAAAGTTGTTAGTGGAATGCCACTTCGTTCTTGCAGCAAAGAAGACGTTGAAAAAGTTAGTTTCGAAATACAACAAGAAGTTAAGGAAGTTTTAGTTGAAACTGAAGATGATGGAATAATTGTTAAGGCTGATACGCTTGGAAGTCTTGAGGCTGTTACTCGATTAATGCAAGAACATGGGTTTGCTGTTAGAAAAGCAGATGTTGGACCTATTAGTAAAAAAGATATAAATGAAGCTGAAAGTAATTATGAAAAAGATCCATTCTCTGCAGTTATTGTAGGGTTTAATTCTGAAGTAATGCAAGATGTTAAAGTTCCTGATAATGTTAAAATTATTACTTCCGATGTTATTTATAGACTAGTTGAACATGTAAAAGAGTTTGTTGAAGACGAAAAGAAAAGACAAGAAATGAAAAAACTGGAAGGATTAACATTTCCTTGTGAAATTGAATTACTTCGTGGATATATTTTTAGACAAAATAATCCAGCTATTATTGGATGTCATGTCTTACGTGGAAAAGCAAAAGTAGGTATGCAACTGATGAAAGCTAATGGAGAAATTGTTACTGACATTAAAAGTATGCAAAAAGAAAAAGATTCTGTTAACGTCGCTGAAACTGGAGATCAGGCAGCAGTTGCTATGAATCATGTTACAGTTGGTAGGCAAATTAACGAAGGAGATATATTGTATAGTTTTATTTCTGAAAAAGATTTTAGGCAATTTAAAGATTTTAAGCATTTATTGTCAGATAAAGAAAAGGAGTTATTGAAATTTATTGCTGAAATAATGAGAAAGAACAATCCTGTTTGGGGAATATAGTATTCACTTCACAGTAGTTACTTTTTCGAAAGGTTTAAATAGTAGAAGTACTCAATGTTCTGATATGGTTAATGATAATATTAATATTCCAAATAAGATGTATTCAGACTTGAGATCTTCAGTCAAAGATCCTATTAACGAATATACTGGCTCTCTTATTTATAGAGAAAAAGACGGGATTGAAAATGTTATAAATAATGGTTTATATATTACAGAAAGTGGTTTGCCAACTTCTAGAACAATAGATGCTGCAAAAAAAACAGATGTTATAGCAAAAACTTTTTCTGGAAATTTTAAAAGTTTAGATTTTTTAATATATACGAAAGCAACTTTAGATGCTGGAGAAGATAGTGATATTTTATATGATGATTCCACTCCTAATTGCGATTATGCAAAGGTCTTAAACTCTATGCGAACCTCAGTAAATAACGATTACAAAACATTATTATTCTCAGATATGGATGGTGTTTCTGGAGAGCATGTTAAAGTTCAAATTTTAAAATATGATGATTCCGCTGACGATATTAAATATGAAGATTTTGAAAATTTTGATCCTAAAAATCCAAAAGTAACAAAAAGTGTAGCTAGTGAAGGTCTTTTAAGTAAAATCAGTAAATACGCAAAACCACTTATTTTGCCGACAGTAGTTGCAGGATTAGCATATTTGGGACTTAATGAAATTGTACAAAATATTGGAGATGGAGGTTGGCATACTACACTAGAGATGTCAAATGCATTATTTTCAGGATTTCTTGGCGCAGATATATTGAGTCATGATATTAAAAGAGATACCAAAGAAGGTTGTGAAACTCGAAATAATGTTAGAGAAGTTGGAAAAGCAGTTTTAAGAGCGGTAGCTATAGCAACAGGATGTGCTGAACTCGGAGATATTAAATTTAATGATAATGATTTTATGCAGAATATATATGCCAAAATTAATCATGGAAAATATCTTATAGGTGCTGCTGGTGGTTTTATTCCATATTTAAAAAACAAGTTGTCGTCTAAATAATTTTTATTTTGAGAATTTAGTTTATTTTCTATAAGGTCTTATTTCGTATTTTTTTATTTTATAATTAGAGTCTATTACTGTTTTTAATGTTCCCATTTCAAATGGACCTTTTATAATTAATCTTCCGTCTGTTAATCTTACACTTCCAGGTAAATTTCTTTTTCTAATAATTGATGAAAAACTGTGTTTTAATCCCATCATTAATGGTTTTTGTGCTTTTGGAGATATTACAATCACTTCATATTTTTTATCTTGATCTAGTCTTCTTTTTATATTATCTAAGCTAGTGCTTATTTTTTCTCCTAAATAATCATATAAATTTCTTTCTGCAATATACATTTTTGCAATTTTATCGTCTGACGAAAGTCTATCTTGTTGTGCATCATACGCTGCATTTAAAATTTTCAAATATTTGTCTGATTCAAACTCTGGAATGATTGGTGCTGGGTATCCATTATAATGAAGTATTGCGTTTTGAACTAACCTTGCAAGTCTTTTATTTCCATCATTTATTGGCTGAATTCTATAAATTGCTAAATGTGAATAAACTGCTTGTTTTACAGGATTAGGAATATTTTTTAAATCACTTATCAATGTGTTAATGTGGTCTGGAACTCTTACATAGTTACATGGTGGTTGAGAAAGATTTAATGTAATTTTTTTAAATCTCCATCTTGGAAATTCCATTTCCGGATGTATTTTGCACCCTAATTCTTGTAATAATCTGGGAGTTATCTTTCCATTAAAATGTTCTTCACAATATTTTTTTGCGTTAATTAATGCTTGTTCAATATCTACATAATCTTTAGAATTTCTTTCTTTTTCTTTTTCTTCTTCTGTTGTTCCTTTGCATCCTCTTAGTGAAAGTTCAAGATGGACGTTGTTATTAAATCCATCATTTTCAATTGCTTTTAATTCTTTATTCTTCAGTTGTTCTGAATAATATGGATCTGAAGTAACAATATGATGTGTTCTTATAATGTGTTCAAGAATAGGTTTACTAATTATATCTTCGTCATAAATTTTATCTTTCCATTCTGGCGACATTATCTTTCTTTCAGTTACATATTTATAAATCTAACCTACATATTGCATATGTATTTACCCGCAATAACCTTTATAAATAAAAGTAAGTTCAATTGATATTATGCAAAATTATACAATATTAAACTCAAAACAAATTAAGATAATTATGAAAGCGTTATCTGATCAGTTTGGATTTTTAGAAAAGTTGGAATATGTTTTTTTACGTACTAACAAAGGTAAAGTTTACCTTGTTAATCGAGACATAGAAAGAATTGATTTAGAAAAAATAAGAATAAATTCTATGGGATTATATTTTGGTGAACATTTATCAAGTGGAGAGTTTAGATTAAGCATAGAAGGTAGTCAAATGATTGGACCTAAGTCAAGTAAGAATATTTATGAGCTGGATAAAGAATCGTTAAAGGTATGGTTTAAAGGTCAAGATATGGAAATTGAAGATGATAGAAATGCTTTTGTTCTAATTAAATATAATGATGAGTTTTGTGGCTGTGGTAAAATAAAAAATAAAAGATTACTAAATTTTGTTGGTAAAGTTCGAAGAATAAATTTAATTTAATTATGCGGAAAGTTTGTAGTGTTTAGCAATTTGTTTATTCATCTCTGATTGATTCTCTCTTATCTCTTCTATTTTTGCATCAATTAATTTCATAACTTCTTTTTTGTTCTCTGAATTAGTATTGAAGTTTATTTTATATTTTGTTCCTGATTCATTTTCTTTTGTAAATTCTATTTTTCCTTCGCATGGATTTAATTTTTTAATATTTGTATATAATGCATCTGTTAGTTCATTGCAATATTTTATTGTTTCTTTTTTATCTTTTGATTCAAGCTCTATTAAAACTTTTGATTGTCCTTTTGTCTCTTTTCTTTCATATCCTTCATCAATTTCGTAAGTACAAACAACTTCAAGTCCTCTTGCATTGTATTTATTAACTTCAATGGCTTTTTGTGCTGCATATACTTCGTGGCTTGCATTTCCATTAGTATTATTATGGTCCCAGTCTTCTATTACAACTTGTATCTCAGCAATATTATGTCGTCCTCCATTTTGAACATTTATATGAACGGCTTTATATCTTGGTTTATCTACTGATTTTATATTCTCAGTATATCTGTTCATAAAATTGATATCATTTGGTTCTATAGAGTTTCCGTGTATTCTCGTCTCTAATATTGTATGGTTTTCTGAATTTCCTATTTTTGTATATATTCTTTCAAGAGTTCTCATTAAATGATCATAATCTTTAACAACGACTTTTATTCCTGAAGCATCTCTTATTTTTTCTTCTGCAATAAGCGATGGTCTTCTAAATTTAGCTTTTAGACTTGGCAATATATTTTTTAATCTTTCCTCTACTCTTGTAATACCTATACTATTCTTTTCTTTTTCTTTATATTGTTTAATGTGATGTTTTATTTCATAAGGAACGTTTTCAATCCTGTCAAAAATATTTATTTCGAAATTCTTTTTTTCTCCATTTAATATTATTTCAGCCAAGTCTTCAATTAACTCTTCATCTCTTTTTGCATATTTTAAGAATGATTGTGTTATTTCCGTCTCTGACAAATTCATGCTTTGTATTGCCGTAGCTAGAACACTATTTGAGGCTTCTGAAGCAAATTTTTCAAGCTCGCTGAATTTATTATTGTCTTTTTTTATTACTTTCCCTCTTAAGAAACACTGTTCAAGAAATTGCCTTTCATAAATAGGATCAATATTATAATTACTATCTTCGTTGGCTGTCATAGCCTTTTCTCTTTCCAGTGCCATAGATGTATCTTTATTCATTGTTTATTACCTTGGCCTTGTCTTCCCTGTTTGGGTTGTCAAGGCATTAGAATTGTAATGTCTTAATAAATGTAGGAAGCACAACTACGTGTCTCAGAATATTCATTTTTTGTAGTTGTATTGTATTTTGCATTTTATACTTTTACCTAGAGTATATATGTTAAAAGTAATATATAAAGACTTATACTCTAGAAAATATACTTCGCCTGTTTTTTATCATTTTTTAAGCCTTAGTATACTTTTTGGTATATTGCGCTTATAAAGAAAGAAATATTAACTATATTAAGTATATATTATCTCCTATATAGTGAAGACTATTTAGTGATTTTCCTTTTGTTTGTTTCATAAGCTCTACAGAATCTAGTAAAGGCATTGCAACTGCAAGAGCTTTTTTGTGGCTTTCGTCTATAACACATACAGCTTCTTTAGCTTTAAATTCTTCAACGTTAGTAATTCCCGGTCTCATTACATCAGCTCCGCTTACAACGAACTTAACAGCTCCCATATCAACAGTTACCTTGGGTAAGAAATTATTCTTTAGTAAAAGCTTTAACGTTGGTATTAATTGTTCTTCATGATAAAAGAAAACAGCATCTTTGTCTTTGAGGATTACGTTTTCATCCATACTAACTTTATCTTTTTTGTCGAAGAAATCATCTATATTATATGTTTGTTTTATTTTTTGATTCAATTCTTTAATTTCTTTTTTTCTTAATTGTCTCATTTTATTGTAATTTTTAGCTTTACTGATTCATCTTTTAATTCTTCAATTAAATCCCTGTTTAAATCTTTTGCAGCTTTTGTTGCATTAATTCCAAGTGTTCTATTGCTAAGAAAATCAGTTGTTCTTATAACGATTTCATGTGCGTCGTTAAATTCTTTGTTTATTGTACATTGAAATTCGTCTTTATTATTTTCTGTTTCTAATAGAATTGTTACTTCTCCTGTTAATTTTTTTATTTCTTTCAAATCAAAATTAGCATTTACTCCGACAATACAATCTCCATTAAGAGTTAAATCTTTGTCTTTAGTAAATTCTAATGTGTTTCTATGTTTTGCTAGAATGTTTTTATGACCAAAACAAAAAAAAGAAATCATTTAAGAATATCTTCGATTGGTTTAGTTTTTTTCTTTGGTGCTTTAGTTGCTTCTTTAGCCATTTTTTCTAAATCAACACCTTGTTCTTTTAATGCTTTAATGTGCATCTGCATTAATTGTTCGACAATACCTAGGATCTTTTGCATTTCTTCTCTTTCTTTTGCTAATGTCGCTAATGCGCCTTTATGAAAGCCAATTTGTTCTAAATTTGATTCTGCTTTTGCTTTTTTTGCCATTTGTTAATCACCTGTTATTATTCTTATTTGTGTTATTTATATAGGTTTTGGTTGAAAGAACCAAAACTCAGGAACATAAGTGATGCAAGTTTTGTTTTTTTAAAGTATATATTTCTGTTACAATAAGCTTAAGAATTGTCTTTCAGAATCTAACTATATGCTTCTTGGTAAGATAAGTGGAAAAGCAAGCACAATTAAGTTTTCGTTTGAAGTAACAGGGGATGCTAAGAAATTTCAATACTGTCAAGTACAACATAAAAATCATGATTTTGTATTATGTCAAATTACTGAGCTTGTAAGTGAATATTCTAAAACAACTGCATATTGTAATATTATTGGATATAGAGAAGATGGGAAAATAAAGCAAATAAGAGTTCCTTTTGAAATTGGAAGTGAAGTTCTTGCTGCTCAAGACGAAATGATAAAAGATGTCGTTACATTAGAAACTAAAAATGCCGCATATATTGGAAAATTAGAGGGGAAAGATATTCCTATTAATTTAGATTTACAAAGCCTATTAACAAAACATATTGCAGTCCTTGCAAAAAGCGGTAGCGGTAAGAGTTATGCTGTTGCTGTACTTATTGAGGAGATTTTAGATAAAGGGCTTCCTGTTATTATTATTGATCCTCACGGAGAATACTATTCTTTAAAATATCCTAATAATGAAGAAGCAGATAACATGAATTTATTCAATATTAGCCCCAAAGGTTATTTTGAACAAATTGTTGAATATGGTAATCAAGATTTTAATGCTAATTTTAAACCTTTAAAAATTTCTGAAAAAATAACAGGTCAAGAATTAATGCATATGTTACCAACTAAATTAACAAGTTCGCAAGAAGCTTTGCTTTACAGCGTTATGAAAGATATGGACGATGTTAGTTTAGGAGAACTTTCAATGCAATTACAAATGGTTGAGAATAATGCAAAGTTTAATTTGATTAATGTACTTGATTATTTGAGTTCTTTGAATGTTTTTTCTCCGACTCCTGTTGATTTAAATGAACTCGTAAGACCTGGAAAATGTAGTATATTAAATTTGAAAGGAATGGATGTTGAGGCACAACAAATTATTGTATATAAATTATTAAAAGATTTATTTGCTGCTCGTAAGAAAGGAAAAATACCACCGTTCTTTTTGATAGTTGAAGAAGCGCATAATTTTGTTCCAGAGAAAACTTTTGGTGATGCTAAGTCTTCTAATGTTTTGATTAATATTGCATCTGAAGGTAGAAAATTTGGCCTTGGATTATGTGTTATTTCTCAGCGTCCTGCTCGTGTACAAAAGAGTGTTTTAAGTCAATGCAGTACTCAAATAATATTAAAAATTACAAACCCTAATGACCTTAAAGCTATATTGACTTCATCAGAAGGTATTACATCTGATTCTGAAAATGAAATTGTAAATTTACCTGTTGGTACTAGTATGGTTACGGGAGTTGCGGATATGCCTCTTTTTGTTAATATTCGTCCTCGTAAAACTCGGCATGGTGGACAGGCTGTGGAGTT
The DNA here is from genome assembly GCA_964479425.1 of uncultured Methanosarcinales archaeon. Lineage (GTDB taxonomy): Archaea > Nanobdellota > Nanobdellia > Woesearchaeales > CAYSVS01 > CAYSVS01. The sequence goes on from CAYZMD010000042.1 coordinate 10,312, forward strand.
GTTTGAAAAGAAAGAGGAGAAAGATTTTGTTGAGGAAGCTAAGGAATACAAGGAACAATTAGCCTTAGTTAAAGGAAAAACTTCACTGAAAGATTTGCATATAATTCACGATAAAGATGTTATTATTAAAACTAGAATCATTCCTGCTGTTATGTTTAATTGTAAAAGAAAAGATGTTGAATTCAATTTACTTGTGGATCTCGTTAGTGGAAAAGTTGTATGTAATTTAGATAATGATTTTAAAGTAAAAATAACTGACTTGACAACATTTTCTAAAGAGCAAGTATTGATAATGGAAAAGGCTTTACATTTAGTAAACTTTACCTCTTTTGCTATAGCACAGCACAGTAAAATGGAAATTGCTGATGTTGAAAATTTAGCCAACATATTTGTTAAAGAAGATTTATTCAGTTTTAACGGAAGTAATTATACAATCAACGATCATTTACGTTTAATATCACATCCGCAAGATTATTCTTGTTTTGAACAGGTTGTTTATGAGGGTATTGAGTATGATTTGAAGTTTGATTCTGCTATCAGTATTGAAGAAATAAAGAGGAAATTAGATACGTTTATTGACGTTATTGATTCTAAAGAATGTTTTATTGTTGATTATAAAGTTGAGTGAATTATTGATAAAACATTTCAACGTATCTAGATAATTTGGGTAAGCATTCATCTGGATTGTCTTTTAAGATCTTCATTATTTCTTCTTTAGAAAACCATTTAATTTCAACAACTTCATCTTCTTGGATTTTTATCTTGTCTATTGGAGTATCAATTGAACACATAAACCATT
>CAYZMD010000043.1:0-10998 GCA_964479425.1 uncultured Methanosarcinales archaeon
TTCTCGTAAAAGATTTTCACAACAACTAACCCTAAAAGAATTATCATTAAGACAATATCCCTCCGCAATATAATAACCTAAAAATTCTAAAAAATGATTATCTAGAGGATAAATTGCATCTAATGTAATACTTAAAGATACATCTGTTAATTTTAGATTCTTTTTATCAATATATGACAATTTTTCTTTTAATAGTTCTTCAAGTAACGTAATTTGAATTTTATTTCTCTTCAACATTAAATCATTATACTTTTCTATAGGTTTCTTATAATATTTAGACAATATTTTAATACACTCTGCTTTTGATTTTATTTTTTTACAAAATGTCTCACAAAATAACACATAAATCTTTTTTACTTCTTTAAATAGATCATACAAATCAATTTCTCTTTGGTCAATAACATTTTCAATTTTTAGTGGAACAGGCAAATAATCATTTATTGTTATTTTTTGTGTTTCTAACAAGTTCAACTTTCCATTTCTTAAAACATGCAAATTATGATCTTTTGTAACCATAATCTCTTTACCGCTTTGTGTAATTATTTTAAACATATAACTGGGAGAATTATGTCTTACAAAATCAGTTATTCTTTTTAATTGTGTTTCAAAAGTGACTGGATTCATGCTGATTACTTGTGCCCCTAAATATTCTTTTTTCTTTTCTACAATTTCACCAATTGATTTTAATATAAACGCATTATTATGTTTAATCAACACTTCTTCAGAATAATCCAAACTTTTTCCTCGTCCTGTTGTAGCAGGAATTAAAATGTGATGACTAAAAACATCTTTTCCAGGCAAAAATATAGGTACATCTTTCAAAACCTTCGAGCCAGAACGTAAGTGTCCTACAAATATACTATCTTTTGGTTTTTCTAAAAAAGATAAGTCTTCCTTTTCTATACCTCTAACTTCAGAAAAAAAGCTAGGTAATTGCTTACATAGCTTAGCATTATTATCATAAATTGTAATCATTGGTTTTAAATAACTTAAAGTATAATTACGTAAATCAGCGTCAAAGAATTCACTCTCTTCATTTTTCTCTAATTTTAATCCAGAAATAAGTTCTAAATTCTGTTGCGATATTTGACTACCATAGAGCAATTCATAAACTTGCATAATGACTTTTGCTCCAACAGTCTCAGCTACAAGAAGTTCACCCAGTTCAATCTTTTCAGATGATTTCTGTCGCATACAAATTTCGCCAAACTTCCCGCTTATAACAAGTCCTTTCATAGATAAAACATCAAATATCCAGTATATAAAGATTATTATAATATAAGCAATGATTAACCACTAGTTCTAGACAAATCACTTTAAAAAAATTCAAAAAGATTATAAACCTAAATAAAAAACAAACATTATGCCTAAAAAGACATTAACAATGCATATAGATTCTGAAGTTTTGGATCAATTCAAAAATTATTGTAAATTAAATGCCTTAAAACTAAGTGCAAAAATAGAATTATTGCTAAAACAGGAGATGGAAAATGCGAAAAATAACCCAACATTAATACAACTGTTTGAAGATATTCTTGAAGGCAAAAAAATAAAGAGACAATCACAACAGCGAGATCAAACTCATATACAATACGCCCCAAAAACAGACATTAGACAAATAATTAATGAGGTTCAAAATAGAAACAAAATTCATCAAGAAGTAAAACAGCATATTGTAGAAGAAAAAAAACATCAAGTTCAAGGTGACATCAATAAAGTTATAGAAGACGTAAAGAAAAGATCAAAAGCACCAACCTTAGATCAATTAAGATATAGAAAAGGATTATAATTCTAATTTTACAATTTTATCAATTTCAGCCTGAGAGATAGCACAGCCCCTTAATTTTAATCCCCATAAAAAAGCTGTTAATAAAGTCTTTCTAGGATTTTTCACTTCATTCTTTTTAGGCAAATATACATCCAACCAACCTTTCTCATAAGCAACTGTTGCTAATTCAACACTTCTTATTAATTTAATTCCCTTAACTTCGTTTTTAAATAATTTTAATTTCTTTTTATCTAATTTTATTTTCATACTAAATTTTCTAGACATAATCCTTTCAACAGACAAAGGGTCTTCGATTATAGCTCGCATCATTCTTTCGTCAACAACCATAGCGTCTGCGTTTAATAATAAAGCCAAAGCAACAGCTTCCATCTCTGCATAGTGTATAATAGTAACTCCCTTACCTTTACAACTATAACAAGAATTTGCTAGGTCTAATAAATCCAAAGTAAGTTTCTTTAATTTTGCTTCTTGTGGATAAACCTTAAGAGTTCCTCTTCTAATGGTCTCAAGAACCTGTAATGCTTCTAATTTAAATTTCTTAGATTCAATCGGTCTATCAATAATTTCATGCTTGACAGAAGTAGGCAGATAAAAATCTCCATCATGTATTTTTTTTAATTCATCAAGTACCCATAGCATGTTATTTACTGTTAAACTAATTATAGGACCAGAATCAAAAACTATCGTCATTTGAATAATTTCCTCGCATAATTCAATCTTTTCTTAACATCTTCCTTAAAATCTTGTTTATCAACAATTTCAGTTTTTCCAATATAACTCATCAATTCCCATTGGGAAATTCCCATCAAAGATGATGCTTGAGCTACACTTATCCCATGCTCTACTAATTTACTTCCTTTATTGATTCTAGCTTTTCTAACTACTTCCTCAACAAATTTTTTCAATCTATGATCTAAGCTTTCAATTGTTTTAAATAATATTTTAATTTCAGAATTAAAACGAGCCATATCGTCTTTTTCCAAAAATTGTTTAGCCTTTCTTAAATATAATAAAAATTTAGAATAATTTCTATTTTCAATAAATGGCATTCTTTCTAATACTTTATAGATAGAATAAATTAAAACCGCAATCGTAATTGAATGTTCATCCTGAAAAATCCCAGCATTATGAATAACATGATTACTTAATTCTTTTAATTCATACAAATCCTTGCCTTCCCTTTCTTTTAGAATTTCAATTGCAGAATTTAATACAGTTAAAATATCCTCTTTTACTTTTGGATTCATACAACACAATAAGCATCACGGGTTTAAATGTTTTTGCTTTTGAGAAAAAAACCAGGAACGAAAGTTACGTGGTTTTTTATTTTAATACTAACTAAAGCAGAGAATTATAACAATCGATATGTATTTAAATAGTTAATTTATAAATAAAATTATTATGACAATAGCTGATAATCCTATTATTTTTCTAACAAAACAAACATGGAAATATTCAAAAGGAAGCTAATCTAATTTCTTTCTTTTTTTACTTAAAAGTTCTTTCAACTTACCTTTCCATTCTTGTGCACGAGGTTCAAGATTTCTAATCTTTTTTTCAAATTCCTCATTTAAATTGATATCATAAACATTGGAAAGTTCAAGAAGACAAATAAAAACATCGGCAATTTCACCTTTAAGGTTGTCTAAGTTTGTACCTTCTTCATAAATTTCTTTCTTCATTATTTCATTTGCAACTTCACCAACTTCTTCAGTTAAAGCAATGAAGCTAGCTAACCTTGGATGTTCTATCTCACCTAGTATTTCTTTGATTTTAATTTGTGCTTCTTTAATGTCCATAATATAAGAATAATAATAAACTATATAAATTATACTCTTAGGACTTTTCTTTTTTCTTAAATATAAAATTGAAACTAACATCAGGATTTAGAGAAGTTTTTGCGAAGCAAAATTTGGATGGAGTCTGCAAGACGGAATCTCTAAATCCTTGTTAAGTATTTGAGAGAGTGTAGCGAACGAAACAAGGAGCGAAGCGACGCAGAGTTGATTTCTGGCATAATAGTAGAAACATTTAAATATATTCAGGTATACCATAGTATACGGAGGTATAACTATGGATGCAACTACAATAAAAATTCATCAAGGAACCAAAACAGAATTAGATCATTTTAGAGAGTCTAAATCTGAGAGTTATGATGAAGTAATCAAAAAAATGATTTATATTGCAAAGACATGTAAAACAAAGCCAAAACTAAGTCAAGAAACTATTAGAGCAATTGGAAATGCAAGGAAGCGTATGATTACCGGACATTTTGTAACACAAGAAGAAGCTGCAAAGAGACTTGGTTTGTAGATGTATACAGTTACATTTGATGAGAAGGCGATTGAACATTTAGAAAAATTACCTAAAGAAATACGTAAACGTATATTTAATAAAATTATTTCTACAAAAGAAAATCCATATCATTTTTTTGAGAAGCTTGAAGGACGTTCCGAATTTAAATTAAGAGTAGGAGACTATAGGGTAATAGCAGATATTGATTCGTCAGAGATTAAGATATTAGTATTACACATTGGTCATAGAAAAAACGTTTATAAAAAGATATAGTGCCAGAAATCAATTAGACTTAACATCAGGATTTAGAGAAGTTTTTGCGAAGCAAAATTTGGGAGAGCGATAGCGAACCGTTTAGAATTTGAAGGACGTAAATACTCAATACCCTTTCATCGTCGATAAAAACAGTTTCTTGCTATAATTTGCTTGAAAATCAGGCGAGTTCGTCGGAGTTAATGTCTGACTGGTCGCCATACTATATATAGTGATGCTATGCATATATATATCTTGTCTTAATTAAACGAGATTACTCGATTTTCTAAAAACATGTCCCATAAATGGGTACATTTAGTGTAATCTGTTATCTCAGCAATCACAATTTATATATATGGTTTACAATTCAGAGATTCATATGATTAATCTTGAAAAAGAATTAGCAAGTATTGATGATTACTTTCAAAGATCTAAACTTTATAATAAGAAAGTAATAAGACAGAGTTTGTTATTTACTTATGACGTGTTTAGGGAGTATGAAAAAGATTGCTTATCCCTTTCGATTATGGGAACTTTTCTATATGACCTTAATATCATTCTTAAATCAGAACGATACATCGCAGAAAATATAAGGTCCACAGTAAGCCCAACTATATATGCAGATGCTTACTTTAATGAATGTAAATCACTCATTTTTGAACTTGAAAGAAGGGCAATAAGTCCTGAGTTAAAAACAATGGTCGCTATGAACATCGCCTATCTAGAAGATCATTATGGGGCTTCAATAGAGGAATATGATAAAGCTCAAATTCATTTAAATAACTGTGTTGACGAAGAATTTAAGCGTATATCTAAAATAATGATTTTAAATGGGAAAGGGATAAATTCAAATCCAGATGAAGCAGCAGAATATTTTACTAAAGTGTTAAAAATCGATCCAGATAATCCTGTTGCATTAAATAATCTCGGAGTTTTTAATAAAAATCCTGAAAATTTTGAAAAATTGATAAGCATAAAAGAATTAGAAAATGACCCAGTAATATGTTATAATTTAGCTTATTCACTAATTAATTCGGAAAAACCTAATCATGGAAAGGCAATCAATCTTTTAAAAAAAGCTAGTAGATTTGTTGTCTTGTCACATAAACCTCGAGAATTATTACCTTATTTAAATAGTTTGCAAAATAACGTTGAAAATATTGTTAGCAAAGACCTTTCTGAAGAATTTAAAAACTGTGGTATGGAAAGACGTGAAGAACCTCGTTATGAAAAAGATGGATTATTTTTGCTTAGTTAATAATATAAACTTTCTAATTGTCTCCTAAATGAGTACAAAATGTAACACTTTTTTGTATCCTAATACTATTTCTAAAATGACAAATTATCTCTTTAAGTTTATTTGGAAGTTACCTAGAGACAAATTGTCCCCATGTATAAAATGCTGACTGAAATTGAAAAAGATATAGTCATTGTGAAAATTCTGAATTTTATTTTTCTAAAATCCATTTCCAAACAGGCTTTAAAATGATTTTTTTTCCTTCAATCATGAATTCGTCTTCTTGATCATTTGTTAAAATAATTCCTTCTTTTAAATTAAATTTATTGAAAGCAAGTAATAATCCTCCAATTTCTCTTGACTTATTCATTTCATTAAATTCAAAACAGACTTGTATTGCCTTTGTTATTTTTTCTTTTTCTTTTATTACGAAATCACACTCTTTTTCTTCTTTAAAATAAAAAATTTCTTTATACATTCTTCTTAAATGAAGAAAAACAATATTTTCTAACATTCTTCCTTTATCTTTAGAAAAAGATGCTGAATTTGAATTAGATAAGCCGTTATCAATCGAATAAACTTTTTTCGGATTAACCTGCTGTTGCTTATATGAATAACTAAAACGAGGAATAGTGAATATCAAATAAGCGTTTTCAAAAAAAGAAATATAATCAATAACACTTTGAACAGATTTTACCTCTAACATCTTTTTAATTGAATTGTATGAGAACTCTTTTCCTACATTACTAATTAAATAAATGATGATTTTTTTTAATATATTTGTGTTTTTTATGTTATATCTAATTGCAATATCTTTCATAACTACATCGGATAATAACTCATGTAAAATTTCTGGATTTTCTTGTTTTACATATTCGGGAAATCCTCCTAATTGGAGATATTTTTTAAAAGATTTTAAAGAAGGTTTCTCTTTTTTTATTGATAAAAATTCATTAAAAGAGAACGGGAACATTTCGATTTGAATATGTCTTCCTGTAAGCCTTGTTCCAAGCTCCCTACTAAGCAATGAAGCATTAGAGCCCGTAATAATTATTTTTTCTTTTTTATCTATAAGATATCTAATAAATTTTTCCCATTTCTCTATATTTTGTATCTCATCAAAAAAGAAAATTCCTTTTTCTCCATAGATCTCTTTCATTATAATTTCTACTTTATTAAAATCAGATAATTCAAATCCGTCTAATCTAGGATCTTCTAGATTTAAGTAATATCCTATCTTTTGTTTTTTTAGAATGTGGTTTAGGACAGTACTTTTACCACATCTTCTTATACCAGTTATTATTAAAGCAAATGAGGTTTGAATTTGAATATCTTTTTCCTTATTACGAGATATTCCTTGAACTGATTTTTCTAATGATTCTCTTTGTGAGATAATTACTTCTTTTAATGTATCTTTTAGTATCATCCAAATAAGATTAATTAGTAAATATATAAATGTTTCCATTTACAATAGAAACTAGTTTCTACTGGTAATAGAAAGTCTAATTTTTAACACGATGTGTTATGTTGTATACTAAAAACAACTTTCAATTGTTTTTGTACACTCAAAAATTGAAAATTTTTGGTGTCCCAGAAACTAAATAGTTTCTGAGGATATACAAAAGTATGCAACTCATACTTTTAGTATATATCAAGCGTATTACAAGCAAGAAATCCGTCGAGATTGTTCGTTTTGAGGGTGTTTCCATCATGAAAGTAGTGCTTTGTACTGATAGATGCAGTCTAGATAAGAAACCTTGTGAACATGCGATTGGAATATATAGTAAAAAAAATAAGGGATATTAGAAATTACATAATTCTCAAAAACTCGATAGGTGACAATATCTTTATACCTTGAAATTCTTTCAAACTCTTTAGATGGATATCTCCTGATACGATGTAATGTGCATTTGCAGTAACAGCACACTCTACAAACTTATTATCATCAGGATCATCTTGAACTGCATTAATTGATTCGCAACTATTAACCTTTCTTGAAAATTTAACAAAGTTATTAATAATGAAATTACGTTCAACTAAACTTAATCTCTTTACAATCTTTGGGCGGTCAAATACGTCTCTAATCTCTTCAATTATCTCGTCAGAAGTATAATTCTCAATACTTTCCAAAAGTAATAATTCAAAGATTTTTGCCGGATTACTATCTACTGATAATGCAGCGGAAATAACAACATTTGTATCTAGTACTACTTTTAGTTTGTTCATCTTTTCTTCCGTGCGGATATAATTTCTTTAGAGATATCTTCTGAAGCCATTTTTACAGCTCTGCTTCTAATACTTCTGAATTCAGTTAATAATTTATTTTTATCTAACCTCTTCATGATTATTGTATCTGTATCTAATGGCATCATTGTAAAAATAGTACTTTCTTTAGCATGTATTGAGTCTCTAATCTCTTTTGGAATAATTATCTGTCCTCTTGCTGACATTTTTGCGGTTTCAATTGTGTTCATTTTGTATCACCTATTAATAATATAGTAAAGCATACTTATAAACTTTACGTATTTGTACGTTTTTAATACTCATTTTTAAGTATTATTACACTAGGTGACATATAAAACTCAAAATCTTTTAATGGGAAGTCTGTATATTGTATTTCTTGTCTAATTACGATTGGTTCGTTAGTATCTTCTTAGTTTTGTAATGAAATTTATTTGCAATCTTTTGTGTCATTACAAAAATATCATCTTCTTCAAGATTCAAATCTGCCTTAACAGTTTTTACAATCCCAATGACTTTTTCAAAAACATTCATGATGCATCCCTCCATAATTATTAAGGCTTGCAACATTCTTAAACCGCTCTCGGAAAACGTATAGCAAACCTTAAAATTGAAGAATTATGACGTCAAATCCATGCATTTACTTCACTTAGCGAGTGTTAGTTGCGTCGGAGCGTAGCGGAGACCGAGGGATAGTGCAACGATTTTTCACGAAATGAAAAAATCCCGAAGAGTTATTTTTAAGGGCGTTCTATCAAAAGAGCGAATGCGACACATCAAGAACAAGAATCAAAGGGCAGTTTTCCGTTAGATTATAATTTTATAAGGTGATATACTTCATTTTTTATTTTATCATAAACGCAGACATTTGAAACTTCAAATTCTCTTGGCACCTTGTATTTTTTAATCAATTTTAAGATTTTTTCTTTATCTTCTAATTGATTTAATCTGATGATAGTCATGTGTGGATTATAATATTTAAAATAAAAAGGGAGCTGATATTTTTTTACCATCTCTTTTTGTTCATCATTTAATTCACATTCAAAATTAATTATTTTAGGAGTGGAAACATATTTCTGAGAAATCTTAACGGCTTTTTCATGTAATTCTTGAAGTTCATCATTTTTTTGAACGATAAATACAACATGCCCTCTTTGAAAAACTTCAATATTTACAATTTTAAGTTTCAATGGTTTAGAATCAGAGATTTCTTTTTGATACTCTTCAATAAATCCATCAATATTTTCTGAAAAGAAATCTTCTCTTAGAGTCACATGTGGTGGGGCAGATGGAAGTTTAGTTATATCTTTTAGATCATTTCTAATATTAGAAATAATACTACCAAAACTTTCATCAGGTAACAAAATAATAGTATATCTGCCTTCCATATTATTAAATATTAATTAATTCATTATAAATATTTCGTAAAGGAAAACTGCCCTATTCCACTTTTTAGCCCTTGAAAATAATTGCACATAACATGTAACTATCAGAAGTCCAGCTTTAGCTGGATTTGGATGAATGAGGAGTGAGCTTGGCGAACGACAAATGAATCTGATAGCGTTTGTTAGTTTCTTTTTCCATACGTAGTGTGGAAAAACTGCGTCCGCAGAGTTTTTAGGGGGCGTTCTATCCAGCGAACATAGTGAGCAATAGAGAATATTCATCAAGGGCACACTCGTTTTTTACATCTTTAATCGGGGAAATCTACTGCTATTCAAGGGAGTTGGGAGCGTAGAATAGCGGACTTACATCAGCTTAGGTGAAAATAAAATACAAAGCTTTATATACTTCCTATATATAATATATGACGATTGGTATAGAATGTATGACAAAACAGAAATCAGGATTTTGGAGCAAATTTATCTTAATCCTATGATTCATAAAAGAGAACTTTCCAAGAAACTCAAATTAGGAATGCCATCCATAGATTATGGACTTAAAAAAATAAGTAAGTTGATTAAACAGAAAAAAACAGGAAATCAAATTAACTATTTGTTAGATTACTCAAAAGAAATGCTTACTTCTGCACTTGGAAATGTTGAACATTCCAGATTTGAAAGACTTCCAGCAAAAGTAAGATTGTCTGTAAACGATTTCTTGAGGGAATTGGAAATGAAGCCAATAATTGCTGTTATTTTTGGTTCTTACGCTAATGGCACTTATACTAAGAACTCAGATATTGATATCTTATTAGTTTTTCAGAAAATTGAGAATTCTAAGAAGATTGAGAATACTGCAAAGAGGATAAGCATGAAAACAAACACACAATTAAATCCTGTTTATCTTAATTATAAAGAATTTAAAGAGTCATTTCACAATTTAACTAAAGAGTTTTTCAAAAAGCTTAAGAAAGATAAAATAATTTTAATAGGTATTGAATGGTGGAGGCAATTAACAGATGAAGAGGCCTAATTGGAAGCTTTGGTTAGAAGATAAGAAAGAATGTAAATTTTGGTTAGATAATTACATCAAGAAAAAGATACTTAAAAAAGTCTCTGATGAATCTAAACTACATATAAAGAGAACTGATCATAATTTAACTTTTGCTAATTGGATTATTGAAAAACATAAAGATGAAATTCCAGAGGTTTTTGGAGAAGATACGTTCTATGATTGGGTAATTAATATCTATTATTATGCGATTTATCATGCAGCTTTAGCTTTAATAAGCAAAGAGGGGTTTACTTCAAAAAATCATTCTGCAACTTTATGTTTTTTAATTTATCATCATTTTCATTTACAGAGTGCTTTAGCTAAGGAAGATGTTGAATTGATTGTTAGTTCATTGGAAAAAGAAGATATTGAAACGCTTGGAACTTCAAAGGAATTAAGAGAAAAAGCCTGTTATAATATTCATGAATCATTCGAGAAGAAATTAGTCGAACAGATTAAAGAAGAAGCGGTTGATTTTGCAAATAAAATAAAAATGTTGTTGAAATAGAAATTTAATTCTTTTCTGGTAGAATTTAACGAAGCCATAGTTTTTATTCCCATGCTTCTTTTAGTTTAGTCCCCGACTCTTTAGTTTTACTTCTAGATTTTTCCGATTCATTTATTTAAAGAATAAAGTGCGTAGCACCATCAAGAGTGTGCCCCGTTATCGTATTAGCCCCCTAAAAATTGAAACTAACATCCGAATTAAGAGAAGTTTTTCTGGAACGAAGTGGAAGAAAAATTTGGA
>CAYZMD010000044.1:0-10821 GCA_964479425.1 uncultured Methanosarcinales archaeon
GATAAAATTTATTTTTAACTATCGAGAACTTTGATTAACCTCTAAAATTTTAGTTTTAATGACTTATCTATAATATAATGGTCCGTAAGTAAAATTTATAATTATTTTTACGGACTAGTATATCCTTAGAAACTATAGTTTCTAAGACACAAAAAAATTATAAATTTTGAGTGTACCAACCGCAAAAATTATAAATTTCATTTGCGGTTCAGTATATCAAATTTCGCTATATAGGGTTTATCAAAACCCTCTATTTTTTCTTAAATGTGCCTAGACCAACAACAATTATAACACCTGCAACTAAATACTTTAGATAAGGTATTAAATCAGTCATTATAGTTAAAGCAGGAATTAACACAGTAACATAATTCAAATACTGATTATTAACTAAAACTAATTCTCTTACAATACCTATTGTAACAAATATAATAACATATAAATTAAAAATTCCCATTAAAGCATCTACAACTTTTTCATCCTTAAAGCCTGCAGCTAGAAAATCTCTTAACATTGGAAACAAATATACTATAGCAATATATCCTCCCACCATTACAAAAATAGCATTTAATAAATTTAAAGCAACTGTCATGATATCACCTTTAAATCAATTTTATTCCTTTATTTATAAAAATGTGTTACTTTTAAAGAGTAGATTCTATTAAAATAATCACTTTAGTCATGTTTTTATGAATTCTTTGTTTAAACATTTTCGTTTTAAAATGTTTAATAAATTTTTTATACCCTGTATTTTCTTTAACAATTACGACAGCATTTTTTTTAAGATTATTTTTTAGAAATTCAAAAAATTGTTTGTATAATAAATTTAATTCTTTACTTAATTTACTTGATTGTCCATAAGGTAAATCTGTTGCAAGATAATTTAATTTCTTATTTGTTTTTAGAGAATCTTTCTCATATAAAATAAAATTTTTAACTTTATAATGTTTTAAATTCTTCTTTGCCTTTTCAATGCTTAATTCGTCTATATCATACCCTATTGGCTTTAATCCTATTAGTCCAGCTTCAAGAAGTATTCCCCCACTACCACAAAAGAGATCAACTAATTTCCCCTTCTTTATTCCAGTCAAATTAATTGCAGCTCTTGCAAGTTTTGGATGCATACTTGTCCCTGCATGTCCTGGCCTTAAATGAGATCTTCTTTCTTCAAATTTATGGTCATTTTCCCAAACAGGCTGACAAGCATAAGTTATCGATTCGTTTTTTATAAACGAAAATATTGTTTTAGGACTCGATAAATTTACTTTTGGTTTTTCTAATATATGCCAAATTAATGAAGCATATTTTCTTTCTTTTTCTGTTTCACTACACCTAACTAGAAAACTTGTTTTGTAATATTTTTGCCAATTAAATTTTTTAATATCCTTCTCTATAGTTTTTGTTTCAAATAATATTTTATATACATTTTTTGTATATGCTAACCTTTTGATTAACTTTTCATTTATTTTGTCTACTACTAAAAACTGTGCACTTCTTTTAAACTCTTTAGGAGCCAATAAACTAACTACTTCTTGCTCTGCTAATTTCAAGTTTTCTTGATTCAAAATAAACAAATATTTCATCATTATTTTCAATACTAACAAAAAGTATATAAATATTAACAAAATAATATCAAGTATGGCTAAGAAAGGCAGACCAGTAGGTTCTGAGATTAGACAAGCAGTTGTAGAAATATTGGCTGAAATAGATAATGCTACTGGCTATGATATTTATAAAATTTATAGAGAAATTTTTCCTGCTGCGACTATGAGAAGCATCTATTATCATCTAAAGAAAGGATTATCTACAGAGGAATTTATAATCGATTCCGTAAAACAAGTTACAGGAGATTATTCATGGGGACCTGCCGCACAGAAAACTTATTACGCTCTAGGACCTAAAGCAAGAGTAAAAGGCGACACAAGGGTCAAAGAATATTTAGAAAAAAAGAAAAAATTAGATAAAAAATCAACAGAATAAAAATACATTTTATTATTAGTTAATACATAAAAAAAAGAGGAACAATTAATGCCAAAACAAGACGTTATAGGAAAATATATGTTTTTATTTCTTTTTCTAGCAACAGCTTTCTTAAGTTTTAAAATTCTACTTCCTTTTTTTTCAGCATTATTTGCATCAGCTTTGTTAGTATTTATCTTTCATTCAATGTATGACAAACTATATCATAAATTAAAAAACAAAACTTTAGCATCAACAATATCAGTGACTATTGTTATATTAGTTATTATTATTCCTTTCTCATTATTAATTAGTTCATTAGTAAATGAGACAAGTGTAATCTTTAATACAATTTCAACAAATAGTATTTCTGAGATGATTCCAACAAATTTTAATGTTTTTGGAAATAATATTACAATTTCAAATTATATAATTAAGGGACTCGACCATTTTTCTACATTTATCGTTAATAACGCATCAAAAATTTTAGAAATAATTTCTTGGACTATGCTTAACACAATAATTTTATTCTTTTCATTATTTTACTTTTTCATTTATGGTAGACACATAATATTAATGATAGAAAACTTATTGCCATTAAAAAAACACAAGAAAAAAATTGTATTAGATAAATTCTATGAGTATATCTTTGCAACATTATATGGAACAATCATTGTTGCTTTGATACAAGGTTCCATAGGAGGCTTCATGTTTTGGTTCTTTGGAATAAGTAATCCTGTATTTTGGGGTTTTGTAATGTTTGTATTTGCATTTTTACCTGTTATTGGAGCTCCAGTTATTTGGGTGCCTGTTGCTATTAATCAATTTATTTTAGGTAATATATGGGTTAGTTTATGGATGTTCTTAATTGGTACTTTTATCATTGGAACAATAGATAACATCTTAAAACCAAAAATAGTAGGCGATGCTGCTAATGTTAATCCTTTAATAGTTCTTCTTGGAGCATTAGGCGGGCTAAATTATATGGGAGTAATTGGACTCTTTGCAGGACCTATGATAATAATTATATTTATAACACTTCTAGAAATCTACGAAAAAGGCCATCATTTGTAAAGTTTTATAAGTTTTCTTCATATAAATAAAATTATGATAGTATTATTGTTAGAAGAATTTTATGAATTAGAAAAAATATATACAGCAATATGGAAAAAAGCAGGACATGATGTTATTTCCTTAACTAAAGATGATTCCATGTACAAATGGAATAAAGAAGATATGCCAGATATAGTTCATATATCAGGATGGGGAAAAGAGTGCTTTTCCATGTATAAAAATTTTCAGAAAAAGAGTCCTAAATCCAAATTTTTAATTATGTCATTAGAAGATTCAATAAAATATATGGCATCAAAAATAAAAGACATCGATTTTATTTCAAAAAAAAACGGAATATATAATCTAACAGAATATGTTAAAGGCTTACAATAATTTTCTCAAGAATCCCATAACAGCGAATGATTCTCTTTTACTAAGCATAGCTTTACCAATTATCTTTTTCCAAAGAAGTTTTTGAGTTTGTTTTTTCTCTTTTGTTTTCCACTTTAATTTATTGAAAACTTGAGTGAATAATTTCATAAGCTGCTTTTTATTCAAATCACCAATCGGTCTAAATTTAGCATTACTTTTTCTTTTTCCCAGAACTTTATGTAATTCATAGCAAAGTATTCCAACGCTATGGCTTATGTTTAAAGTTGGATATTCTTTATCCGCAGGAATTGTAACAAGAAAATCGCACTTTGCTATTTCTTTGTTAAATAATCCATACCCTTCTCTGCCTATTAAAATTCCAATCTTTGAATCAATATTCTCTACTTTACTAGCCAATTGTTCTGGCGTTAATGGAGTTCTAAGAAGATTATAATCAGTTCCAAGCTTTGCTGTTGTTGCAACCAAATAGTCTTGTTTAGGAATATTTTTCAATATCTTTGCTTTCAACAAAACATCTTTAGCATGTTTACTTCTTATTATAGCGTCATTATCAATCTTACATTTAGGATTAACTAAAACTAATTTAGTAAAACCAAAGTTTTTCATGACTCTAGCTATTGCTCCTACATTTCCACTATGTTCTGGTTCCATTAAAATTATTGAAATCATTTTAGAATACGAATGCTCTTCCAATATTTCGAAATATTGGAAAAAACAAATTAAATAATAATATTACAAACGTTATTAATGAAATTTTTGTCCAATAAAAATCTGCCTTTGTATTATTAAAAAACTTTCTCAATGAAACTTGTAGCATTCTACCACCGTCAACAGGACCTAGTGGCAAAAGATTGGCAAAGCCAATTCCCAAAGAAAGTGTTATTAAAATATTTAAAAATTTAATTATTGTAAACATAAACCATGGTATAGTATTTCCTACCTTTTGTGCAATATTTTTCTTTACATCCCATTTTTGATTAAGAGTAACACCCATATAAGCACTTGAAGCATTCTTGGGGTTTTCTATTAATTTTATTGTATAATCTTGAGATTCTGTTCCTAAAATAACACTATCTCCAGGAGATTTCACGTTTAGTTTTTTAGTAAAATTAACTATATCTGTAACTTTAACTCCATCAATTGTAATTATAACTTCCCCTCCTTGCAACCCTGATTCTTCTGCAGGAAAATTTGAAGTAACACTTCCTATCTCAACTCCCGTAGCATTAAACATTGCTACAGTTCCTGGAATAAGAAGAAAAAATAAAAATAAAGCAACTATAATTGCTAAACAAATATTTGAAAACGGACCAGCAGCAAGTACACTTAATTGAGTATATTTTTTACTTTTAAATAATTTCTTTTCATCTGGTTCGACAAAAGCTCCTATAATAGGACCTAAAAAAAAGATTCCTGAAGATTTAACTTTTAGATCATAAACTCTAGCCATTATTCCATGTGCAAATTCATGAACACTAGCGACAATAAAGATTGAAAGAATACCACTCCATAACGGGATATAAATTCCTCCTGGAATTCTAACTCCAGGTAAAACTGGTGTAATTGAAGCTGGAGCTCCAGCAACAAATAATAAATCCCAAGTTCCTTTCAATAAAATTGCTGAAATAAATATTAAACCTAAATAACCAGTAATTATTGCAAAGAAACCAAATACTTTCCAAAACCTTGGACTAAGCTTTGCTAGTCTATCCATCCATTTAATTCCAATCTTAGTTCTATACATAGCAATAATTTTGCCTTGGAATTCAAACTTCTTTCTATTAAAATAGATAAGTAAAATAATTAAAGAATAAAAAAAAATTACAGAAATATAACTCATTTTTTCCTAACAGTTCTCAAGGAAGTATCAGTGCATTTTCTACACTTAACTTTTCCTAAAATAACTTTCATGTTAGGAGCTCTAATTTTACTTTTACAACGTTTACATACGAATATGTTTTTGAACAATCTTACATTTGCTTCTGGAAACTTAGCCAAAATACACACCTCTATTATTATTTTGGATAAGCCCAAAAATCTTTGATTTTTCGTGTTTTGCCATTTTTATTCACTTTTTACCTGTTTCATAACTTTATCATCAAGTATTTCCCAATAAAGTATGCTACATCCTTCAATTACTTCTTCTTTTAATTCTGGTGCAATTGCTAAATCAAATGTTTCGTATGTTTCAGCATCCATAACATTCGCCATTTCACCTGAAATGCTTAATACTTGTGCAGTCTTTTTTTCAATAATTGGAACGTCTATATGATCGTGACCTGGAGAGACAATAACTCTTTTCTTACCATCAATTAATCCTGTAGCAGTCAATCTTACCTTCGCGTGACCATGTTTTCCTGGTCTTGAAGTTTGTGTATCTGAAACTCTACATGCAGCTCCATCAATTACTACGAAATTTCCTTTTTGTAATGTTCCTATCGATTTTGGTTGTGTACTTCCCATAAAATATCACCTAAACAACTCTTTTATATATTAACTGGAAAAGTGGCTTATTTATAAAAGTTTTGATAAAAGGGAAATATAACAGCCAAGGGCAAGAAAAAATAAACAATATTGCTACTTAGCAGCTAACTTAACATCGCCTGCTTTAACAGTCTTTCTGCCTGCATGATGCGCTAATTTAACAGCATGCTGTGCTATTTCGTCTGCAATATCTTCTATAACGTTTTTTAAAACTTCTTTTGCTTTATCTGAGACACGCTCTGCCCCTGCATTTTTCATAATTTTCTCCATTGCGGCTAATGGTAAAAGTTTCTTAGTAGTCATATTGAAAAACCTCCAGTATAATACATAAAACATTGATTTTATAGGATTATATAAACTTTCCGGCTCATTTAAAGCTATTTAGAAGTTTTTCAAAGAAATTCTGGTCTTTTTGAAAATTGCAGCCATTTCTAATGCCCTTTTCAACCATATGAGCGTTTTCAAATTGTTTTTCCCGTTTTCTAAATTCAGGCGTATGATATCTTCCTTTTTTGTCAAATTTCATATGTTTATGAAGCATTTCATGATGCATAACATAATCTAAAAATACAAGATTCTTATTTTTTAATCCTATATTAATTGAAATTGTATCAGTACAATAATCATATGACCCTAATTTATTTTTTGTTCTTTTTCCCCAAACTAAATTTGGTTGTTCAACAAGCTCTGCAAAATATTTGTTATTAACTCTTTGAAAAGAATTTTCAAGCATTGGTTCTGTCTTAGTTTTAGGAATTGCAACGTGCATATTTTTCACATATGCATTGTAAAGATCGACATAAAAAAGAGTATGCGGATTTTTAGTCTTAAATATTTTAATAAAAAGTTCATGTAATAATCCCATTGTAATATTTTTATTAACATGTCGCCATCTTTTACTTAAATGAAAATCAATTCTATTCATTGAATACTTGACATTAGCACCATAATCTTTGAAGCGATTATTGTATTTGATTGAGAATTTGTAACTATTCACATCTCTATTTGGATATAATAATTGAAATGCTTCTCTAGCTAGTCCTTCGTTCATGAATATACATCTGAAATAAGTAGTATAAATAGATTGTTGAAATGGATAGTAGAGTTGATATGCTTTAATATTAAAAAAAATAAAGTGCAAACAATAGTACAACTAAATTTATATTTATTTTACCAAAGTTTTTTAAAGCAATAAAACGTCCTATTTTTTATGAGTAAAATGCAATTAACTCCCGAAGATATAGAGGTTATGAAATTAGATGATGAAAATAAAAAGCATATAAATAATTTCTCATGCAAAGCTTGTATTGAACTTGAAAAATTTTTAAAAGAAGACGCATGGAAAGAACATAAATCAGATTTTTCCAAAACATATCTTTTTTTTCATAAAGAGAATCTAGCAGGTTATGCAACCATACTCGCAGATAAACAATCATTTTCACAATCTTCCTCACCAAGTGATCAATTAAACAGGTTTAATGAAAAAAATCTCAAATACAAATCCGTTCCTGCTTTAAAAATAGGAAGATTATGTACTGCAGATTCATATAATAGTCAATTAGTAGAATCCAAATTCAAAGGACTTGGTACAATAATGTTTGCTTCAATTCTGAATCACGCAATTGAACTTAGTAAAAAAATAGGATGCCGATTGCTTACGACTCATGCCAAGAAAAAAACTAATGCATATATATGGTATAAAAAAAATGGGTTTTTCTTTTCACATAATGAAAAAAGAATAAAAAATATGTTTGCAAGTGAAAAACAAGAAGCAATTCCAATGTTTTATGATATTAAAAGAATAATAAATTAAAATTTCAATTTTTTAGGCAAATTTTTAACCATACTTTTTAACTTTATTTCAGCATGGTTCAATTCTTTAGAATTTTCCAAAATATCACAAAACCTAATAGAATCTTCTCCTTCTAAAACCGGTGTTTGCTCAATTGCTTTGGCCATCTTAATCCTTTTTAATTATAATAACTTATAAACCTAACTATCACTACATCTTTATTATATCATTAATAATATATAAACCTCTATATATACTTTTCGATTTAATTAATATTCAAAACTTATTTAGAAATCTAATTCTGCACATCATAACGCAAAATAGCAGCAACCTTCCCAATATCTCGAAGTTGTACACCTTCACGAGTTTCAACAGAAATAATATTAACAGTAGTTCCAAGAGCTTCAGCTTGTTCTTCAAAAGCTTCAAGAGTTTCATCGTCTAAAGCCTCACTCAATAATAATATATCAACAGCCCCCATTTCTAAATTGGAACGAACAGCATCTTCTCCATAATTAACCATGCCAGGTTTAGTATTTAACAAATCAAAGAATTTAATCATTATTTTTTTCTCACTAGCAATTTCTTCAGCAGCCAGTATATCTTGACTTTTATCAAGCAATTCTTGAAGACCAAATTCGTCAGTATAACTCAAATCTTTAATAGCAATAACCTTTTGACGCAATTCATTTGTGATAAAACCTTTTTCAACAAAATCGTTTTTTGTATGTCCAGGACCACCTACTAAAATTCCTTTGAGATTAGTATTACCTAGCCACTGTTCTTTCATATATTCAGCTATTTTTTTATAGTGCTGCTTTGCTGCAAGTTCTCTATTCGACGCAAAACGTGCAGCTGATTGACCACCAGCCTTAAATTTCCCTGGAACTTCTGAATGCGTTTTAAGCAAAGGAATGATTGCTTTTCCTTTAAGAATGGCTAAAGTTCCATCCCTTCTATCCATAACGACTAATCCATAAATTTCCTTAATCTCCATCATATCTTCTAGTGGTTCAATTACAAACTTCTTATCGCATCTATAAATACGAGTGTTAAGTAAAACTGGAGGTTCTATACTCCATACTTTTACATCGCTTTGCCCTTCTCTTTCAGCAACATTCCCAGAAAAAACAGCAAGACCATTTGGAGGAGTTCTTTTAAATAACCTCAAATGTTGTATCATTCGCTCTAATGCATCCTGTACATTCTTTCTTGTTGAAGTACCCTTAATATTAGATGCTGTTCCCTGTTCTTGAGAAAGATGATTTATAATCTTGTTTAAATCATAGCCAGCAGGCACTAATACAGTAACTAACTCAGTATGTCTTCCTCTATATTTAGATAATTCCTTCATAAGCTTTTTAAGCTTAAATTTTTCTTGTGCTGAAACTGCCATATATACATAAAAAATAGGCTTATTTATAAAGATTTGTTTAACCGTAACCTTTAAATATACGCCAAAATTTCAAGGGTTTATAATATGGGGCTATAGGGTAGCTTGGTTCATCCTTTCTGGTTTGGGACCAGACGACCCCAGTTCAAAATGCGAAAGCAATGAAAATCTGGGTAGCCCCATTTCATAATTTAGGTGAAGAATCATGGGAAAGAAAAAAAGCAAAACAGGATCCGCAAAAAGATACGGAACAAGATATGGAAGAGTACTTCGAGAGAAAATTGGAGCAATTGAAGCAGAACAAAAGAAGAAACATAAGTGCCCATACTGTCGAGCGCCTAGAATAAAAAGATTATCAATTGGAATCTGGAATTGCACAAAATGTGGCAAGAAATTTACAGGAAAAGCTTATACTATTGCACAAAAGAGAAGATCAGTTGTAGTGCAGGAAGAGAAACCAAAAGTAAAAGCTAAAGTAGAAGAAGAGATTGAAGACGTAGAAGAACAAACTGAAGAAGTTGTTGTTGAAGAATCAGAAGAACAAACTGAAAAAGTTATTGAGGAAGAATAAAATGACAACCTATAAATGCTTTAAGTGTGATAAAAAAGTAAGCAAAGATTATCTTAGAAAAAATATCAGATGCCCATACTGTGGCAGTAAGATGTTATTTAAACCAAGATCTGCTAAAACAGTTGTTAAAGCAATATGAAATATTTAACAACAATAATTGCAAATCTTGACGATATTGCCTATAAGAGCATAGAATTCGAACTCGAAAAAATGGGTAGGTCACAAGTAAAACTTAGTAAAGAAAACAATAAAATAAAAATTACTGTTGAAGCTCCAGACTCAGTGGCATTAAGAGCTGCTTTGAATGGGATTACAAAATTATTCACAGTTTATGAAAAAGTTGAGGCGTTAAAATGACAGATGAAAAAATTCAGCAATTACAAATGATTGAACAATCAATGCAACAGTTTCTTATGCAAAGACAACAATTCCAAGGACAACTATTAGAACTAAATTCTGCTTTAAGTGAATTAGAAAAAACAGATAAAAGTTATAAAATTGTTGGAAATATTATGGTCGCTACCGACAAAGAATCTCTAAAAAAAGATTTAGATGAAAAGAAAGCTACTGTAGAAATTAGAATTAAAACTCTTGAAAAACAAGAAGCACAAATGAAAGAGAAAGCTCAAGCTATGCAAAAAGAAGTCATGGAAAATATGAAGAAGTGATTAAGATGGAACAAAAAGTAAAAGAAGTCATCGAAGTATTACAGGAAGTGCAAGAAGACTCTTCTGTTCCAAGAAATATTAAATTAAAAGTTACTACAACAATCGCAGTTTTAAAGGAAGACAAAGAACTTTCTATTAGAATAAACAAAGCATTACATGAACTTGATGAAGTTAGTGACGACACAAACATTGATCAATATACAAGAACTCAAATCTGGAATGTAGTTAGTATTTTAGAAAATATAGATGATTAATTCTTTTTTACTATTATTTTATTTTTTGTTAAATTAGAATTAGGAATATGAATAATATCTCCTGTTTTAGTTTTTAATTGAGTTTCAAGCAAAGTTATACTAACAACTTTTCCTTCAATCTCTTGAAATTTAATATTATTTCCTTCTTTAAATAATTGTTTTTGAGAGATAAATAATCCTGCTACTAAATTAGGTATAAAATCTTTAATCCCCAATAAAATTGCCAAAACAACAAGAGTAATAGCACCTGCACTAAT